>UQAI01000020.1 GCA_900538885.1 uncultured Mollicutes bacterium | reverse complement strand
TATATTAGTTACCTTATTAACTATAAATATTTAGACAAAGAAATGATTCAAGCTTATAATTATGATTTAAATAATGGAAAGGAGATTTATTTTAATATTTCTAAAATAATTGAAGAAATAAATAGTAATCATAATTTTAATTACAATTTAAATAGTTTAGACCAAGGTTTTTTAAATATAATCATCAATAATCAAAACATTGATATTTATTTATCCAAGTATCTAACAAATAAAGATATTCAAACTATAAGCGTTCCCTTTAAAGAAGAATACTTATTAAATGAAAAGATAGAGATTCTTCCTAGTGGTTGTAAAAAAATAGCATTAACATTTGATGATGGTCCTAGTACTAAAACTAAAGAAATAGTTGATTTATTACAAGAATTAAATATTAAAGCTACATTCTTTGTGTTAGGCTGTAATGTAAAATACTATAAAGATGAATTAAAATATATATATGAACAAGGACATGAAATAGGTAACCATTCATATAGTCATCCTAATTTTAAGAATTTAACGCTTAGTGAAGGACTAGAAGAAATTGAAAAAACACAAGACATAATTTATGAGGTAATTAAACACTATCCACGTGTTTTTCGCTTTCCTTATGGTGCGATAAATAAAGAAATTTTAAAAAAAATAACATTACCTACCGTTTTATGGAGTGCTGATTCATTAGATTGGAAACGTTATGATAGTAATATAATAATTAATAAAGTTAAAAAGGAAACTCATGAAAATGGAATATTATTATTTCATGATTTTAAATATTATAATTATAGTGCCATTAAGACAGTGATAAACGATTTAAAGAAAGATGGATATACTTTTGTTACTTTGTCGGAGTTATTTGGCTTTTATTCAGATGACGATATTAAACTTGGAAATGTTTATTACTATAAAAAATAAAGTTATATGTGATTAAGAATTTTTCTAAGTAGTGCCTTTTTCTTTAAAAAATGTCGAATTTAGTGTATAATTTGTATAAACGAGGAAATTTATATGAAAAAAGAAAAAGTAGATAATAAATTACATATCAAACGTTCAGAAAGAGCAACATTATCAATTCTTAAAAAGATAATCCTTATAATAGTTTCACTAATACTACTTGCAATTCAATTACTGCTAATTTATCTTGTCTTTTTTAAAGCATCCCATATTTCGTGGGTTTACATTATTGTTAGAGCAATCGGTCTTATTTGTGTAATCGCAATATTTGATAAAAATATTGTTGGAAGCTATAAACTACTATGGACTATTTTGATTTTAATCGCTCCATTTATTGGTACCATTTTGTTTTTATTATATGGTGATGAACGAAGTTTTCCAAAACATAAAAGTAGAAAAATTCATCGCACCATTGATAAATATTTACCAGTGAATGCGTATAGTGATATTATTAGAAAAATAGATCCGGTTGCTTATAAACATATAACAATTGTTAATAATGGTACTCATCTACCAATATACACCAGAACTGATGTTACTTTTTATAGTGATATTGAAAAAAAGGCAAATGATTTACTAGAAGATATGAAAAATGCGAAAAGGTATATTTTTATTGAATTTTTCATTATTTCAAGTGGTAAAATGTTAGATAGCGTTATTGAAGTACTAAACCAAAAAGGTAATGAAGGCATAGAAATAAAAGTATGTTATGATGCTTTTGGTAGTAAAAGTGGACTAAAAAAGAAGGATGTTAATCGACTTAAGCAAATTCCTAATTTAACTTTAGTAAAGTTCGCACCATTTGGTTTGAGTATTAACATTGCGGTTAACTACCGTGATCACCGAAAACTTGTGATCATTGATGGTAATATCGCTTATATGGGTGGAGATAACCTTGCTGATGAATACGCTAACTATAAAACAAGATTTGGATATTGGCGTGATAATGCGGTAAGAATTGAAGGAGAAGCCGTCGAAAATTGTTTATTCTTGTTTGCGGAAACTTGGTATTTATCAACTAAAAAAATCATTGATATGGAAAAATATAAAGGTAATAGTAGTATTCCTAATACAATGAATATTGTCATGCCATTTGGTGATGGTCCAACTGATAGTAATAACCCTGCTTGTGATTTATATAACTCTATTACTGATAATGCTAAAAAGTATTTATATATATCGACGCCTTATTTTATTATTGATAGAGAATTTATCAATCATATTTGTGCAGCTTCCAAATCAGGAGTTGATGTAAGAATTTTAGTACCGGGAATTCCTGATAAAAAAACTGTGTATGTTTTAACACAAAGTCACTTTGGAGATTTATTAAAAGCTGGTGTCAAAATATATCGTTATAAACCTGGCTTTAATCATGCGAAAAATTATATTTGTGATGATAACTATGCTGTAGTTGGTTCAATTAATGTTGATTATCGTAGTTTATATCTTCATTTTGAAAATGGGGTATATTTATCAAATGATAAATCAATCTTAGAGATGAAGAAAAACTTTTTAGATGATCTTGAAAAAAGTGAAGAAATTAAATTAGAAGATTATAAGAAACGTAATATTTTTGTTAGAGCTATAGCTTTCATAATGAAAATATTTTCACCACTGATGTAATTAATAAATAGTGCTTATTTAAAAAAGCACTATTTTTTCTCTTGAAGAAAAAGTTAAATAATGCTATAATATTAGTAATATAACTCTAGGAGGAAGTATGAAATATACTGATGTAAATATGAAGGTAGTTGAAAATTGGATTGAAGAAGGATGGAAGTGGGGAATTCCAATTTCTCATGAAGAATTTATTGATGCGAAAAACAATAATTGGAAAGTATATCTTACACCAACTAAAGGTATGCCACACAACTGGTTTCCATCAGTTATTAAAGGTTTAAAAATTCTTGGCCTTGCATCAGGTGGCGGACAACAAATGCCAATTTTTTCTGCTCTTGGTGCTTTATGTACTTGCCTTGATTATTCAAAAAAACAATTAGAAAGTGAAAAAATGGTAGCACGTAGAGAAAACTATCAAATTGAGTTAGTTAAACATGATATGACAAATGGCTTACCATTTCCAGATAATACTTTTGATATTATTTTTCATCCCGTATCTAACTGCTATATTGAAGAAGTAGAACCATTATTTAAAGAATGTTATAGAGTTTTAAAAAAAGGTGGAATTCTTGTTTCTGGTCTTGATAATGGAATTAATTTCATATCAAATGATGAAAAAACGATTGAAAATCATTTTCCATTTAATCCATTAAAAGATCCTAAACAATTAAAAACTCTAAAAGAAGATGACAGTGGGGTTCAATTCTCTCATACTATGGAAGAACAAATTGGGGGACAATTAAAAGCAGGATTTACTTTAGTTGATATATATGAAGATACAAATGGCGAAGGGTATTTACATGAACTAAATATTCCAACCTTTATCGCAACAAAATCAATAAAAAAATAGGAGGCACTTATGCTATTACCAAACACTAAAGCTCCAGATTTTACATTATGTGATCAATATGGAAATAAACACTCACTTGTAGACTTTTTAGGTCAAAAGGTTGTGCTATACTTTTATCCAAAAGATTTAACAACTGGTTGTACAGCTCAAGCCTTAGGCTTTAAAGAAGAATTTGAAAAATATCAAAATCAGAAAATAACGATAATTGGAATATCAAAAGATAGCATAAATTCTCATTTAAAGTTTGTGGAAAAATATAATTTACCATTTATTCTTTTATCAGATGAATCACTAGAAGTAATTAAAGCCTATGATGTATGGCATGAGAAAAAGTTATATGGGAAACCTTATATGGGAGTAGTACGTACAACTTATGTAATAGATGAAAATGGTTATATTATTGATAGTAATGATAACGTCAAGGCTAAAACTAATGCGAGTGATACTTTATGCAAGATAAGATAATTAATTTTGTTAAACAAGAATTAGGAAATGATAATACAGGCCACGATTTAATTCATACTTTAAGAGTAGTCAAAAATGCGAAAAGAATTCTAGAAAAAGAAGATGGAAATGCAAAAATAATTATTACTGCTTGTTACCTTCATGATACAATTGATCATAAACTTTTTAATGATCCCACTATTCAAATTAAAAAAATAGAAAAACTTTTAGAAGATGACTATACCACGCAAGAAATAGATGAAATAATTGATATTATTACTTCCATATCGTTTAATAATAATAACTATAAAGAACTAACCAATAGAAATGCTATGATAGTGCGAGATGCTGACCGTCTCGATGCTATTGGTTCAATTGGAATTATTCGAACTATTCAATATGGAACAAGTAAAAACCGCCCTTTTTATGAAGATATAAATATCAAAAAAGTAAATGGAAAATATACATTTAACGAATCTACAAATTCAACTCTTTCCCACTTTTATGATAAACTCTTAAAACTTGAAAATTTAATGCATACACCTTATGCAAAAACGATAGCACGAGAAAGGACTAAAATTATAGAAATGTTTTTAGAACATTTTTATGATGAGTTAGAGTAAAAAATATGGAAAAAAAGAAAAGAATTTTTGAACTAGATGTTTTAAAATCAGTAGCGATACTAGCTATGATATTTGACCATTTCACTTATCTTTTTTCAATTAGTTTAGGATATATGGGATGGGCAAGTTATCTTTTTAAAAACTATTATGAAATAAATGATTCTCATTTAAATAATTTTGTTTCATTTACTGTACGTTTTCAAGATAGTAATTTAAGACTTGCTGGTCATTATATTTTTGTTACTTTGTTTTTATTTCTATGTGGAATTAGCTGTACACTAAGTAGATCTAATCTAAAACATGGTTTAAAAACTTTAATAGGAGGATTAGTCATTACCGCCGCAACCATAGTGATGTCACTTGTATCAGGCGAAGATATGTATATAATATTTGGTATTTTAACTACATTAGGAGTATCTATTTTAATGATTGCGTTGGTGGAAAAGATTTATGATAATAAATGGCTCTACTTAGCAATTGGTTTAATCTTAATTATTTGGGGTTTCATCATTAAGTGGTGGGATGTAGAAAGATTACACAATCTTAAAGAATTATCGTTTTGGGAAATTATTCAAGTAATATTAGGTTATAAAGTATATGGTATGGATCACTTTGGAATAATACCATGTACAGGCGTTGTTTTCTTAGGTGTATTTTTTGGAAAAACTGTATACGCAAATAAAAAAACATTACTGCCAGCTCTTGATGGAAAATGGACTAAACCATTTACTTTTATTAGTAAACATGCCTTACTTGTTTATTTGCTTCATCAAGTAATTTCTATGATTATAATTTTCTTAGTTTTTGTCAGTGCGGGATACCGAATATAGGGGGAACATATGAACTTAGATAAATCACTTTATGAAATACTTTTACAAACTACAAATATTTATCCTAAAAACTATGCGATTTGTTTTGAAAATAAACTGATAACATATCAAAAATTATTAAAAGAAGTAGACAAATTAGCAGAGTTTCTTCATGAAATGAATGTTAAAGAAAAAGATATTGTAACTGTTTCGATGCCTAATATGCCTATGAGTATAATTTCATTATACGCAATTAATAAACTAGGAGCCATCTGTTATGAGATTCATCCTAAAACTCCATGTAATTTAATGCGTGAATATATGAAAAAGGTAAATAGTAAAATTTTGTTAGTAATTAACGTTTTCGCAGAAAAATATATATCACTTATTGAAGAACTTGATATAAAAATAATTACCTTTAATCCCTTTTATCAAAATAATGCTTTGATGCGTTTAGTATGTAACATTAAATCGCCAAAAGAAAAAGTAATAAGATATGAAAAAGTAAAAGAAAAAGACACTAAATTATCTTTGGTCAAATGGAATATAGAAGATACGGCTATATTACTAAATACAGGTGGTACAACAGGTAGTTCAAAAATTGTAGAAATTTCCACCAAAGCTATTAATGTACTAGCAAGTACTGGCGTTAGCATACTTGGTATAAAAGATCCACAAAATTCTTATATGCTAGGGGTACTACCATTATTTCATGGTTTTGGATTATGCATGGGAGTTCATTCACCAATAATGTATGGGGCTTGCATAAGTCTTATGATGAAGTTCAACGTTTCTAAAACTATAAAACTTATAAAACATGACCGTTTAACTATTATCATTGGGGTACCAACTTTATATAAACTGCTACTAAAAAACAAAAAGTTTTATAATAAAAAACTTCAAAACCTTACCGCAAGTTATGTTGGTGGTGATGCTGTGCCCGAAAAACTAATTCATGATTATAATGAAGCACTAGAAAAATATGGGTCTTCATCAAGATTATATGAAGGGTATGGTTTAACAGAAACAGTAACAGTATGTGCTGTAAATACTAAAGAACAAAACTGCCACTTGAGTGTTGGTAAGGCAGTTCCTGGAGCAGTAATTAAAATTGTTGATCCTCAAACTCATGAATTCTTAGACAATGGAAAACTAGGTGAGATTGTAGTAAGTGGAGACATTTTAATGAATGGCTATTTTAAGGATAATGATGCTACAAATAAAATAATGTTAATAAAAGACGGTGTAAAATATCTTTTAACTGGTGATTATGGCTATTTAAATGACGATAATTACTTATTCTTCAAGCAACGTCTAAAAAGAATTGTTAAAGTATCAGGCAATATTATATGTCCATCTGATGTTGAAAATGTTGTAAGTAAACTAAATGGCATCCATGAAGTTTACGCAACAAGTATGCCACATGAAATAAGAGGACAAATGATAAAACTATTTGTGGTAAAAGATAAAAACATAAATATTACTGAAGAAGAATTAAATAAAAATATTAAACAAGCAATTATGGATAATATTTCTATTTATGCTTTGCCTAAAAAAATAGTTTACCTTGATAGTTTTCCAAAAACAGAAATTGGTAAAATTGATGGTAAACGCATTGAAAAAGAAAACCCAGATGCTTAATTAACAAAAAAATAATGATTTAAAATGAACATTATACATTTAAAAAACCGCAAGTTTAATGCGGTTTTTATTTTTTATGAAAGTAAGTCAGTTATGGATAGTGAGGAGGGAAATAAGTATTTTCCCTCATCACCTTTTTATCCCACTACTGGATAACAAGTCGTTTCACAGTTAATAGGATCAAAACATTGTACACAACAAATACATGCAATACGTACTACAACAGTATAAGTAGTACAAGTGATAACACCATTAGTATTTTGAAGTAAACGTAATACTACGGTTTCGTTACCACGAACAGCTTCAACTCTAAATAGATTAGCAGTATCTTCTGATGTTGCTCCAAGAGGACAAGCAAGACGACCACAATTGCTAAATATTGCAATAGGTTTAGTGTTATACATAGAAGTTAGCATACAGTTTTCACATGTATCTGCTTCACTTGCGATAACAGCATCTCTTTGCATTTTATCAAGGCGACGTAGTAAGTCCGCAATACCATTGGTGTTAGTATTAGTGTTGGTATTTGTATTGTTGTTACGTGTGTCATAACAGTTCATAACTGAAAGCACCTCACTTTCAGTATATCATATGATTATACGATCATACTAGTTATAGTTTTTGCCTATAAATTAGCAAAATAAATAATAATATTAATTATGCTAACTAAAAAGCAATAAAACATAAAAAACTTAATTAATTTTTTATTTAAAAGATTGTAAAAAATTCTAATAGAAATACTTGTTCCAACAAAAGCACTAACTCCCGATAATATAGTTGGAACTATGTCAAAACTTGTATTTGATAGTTTAAATAATGAAAGAATTAAGGCTCCAATACTTGCGATAAGATATAGGAAAAAAGAGAACTTTAAAGTATTTTTAAGCTTAATGTTTTGTGATAATCCGGCGGTTAAAGTAAGACCACTCCTACTTAATCCTGGAATTAACGCAATGGCTTGAAAGGTTCCAATAAAGATTGCGTTTTTATAATTTATGTTTTCAGTAAAACTTTTTTCTTTTTTTAAAAGGAATAAACAAAGGCATAAAAAAAGCCCAGTTATAAAAAGAAAGATAGAACAACTAAAAAAAGATAGGAAGTATTCGTCAATTAATTCATGGCATAAAAAACCAACAAGTGCTGCTGGAATACTTGCGATGACAAGTTTTGCCATATAAGTATGGTTGTAAATGCTATCTTTATTTTTCTTAAAAGTGTTAATAATTAAATCTTTTAAATCTCTAAAAAAGAATAAAGCAATTGCAAGAGTTGAGGCAAAATTAATGATGATTTCAAAATTTAAACTCATAGGTTCTAATTTAAAATAATGATTAATAAAGACCATATGGGCACTACTTGAAATAGGTAAAGGTTCAGTTAACCCCTGAATTAAGCCAATAATGATGTATTTAATTATTTTCATAATTACCCCCTAGTCAAATTAATATATGCACTTTACAAGTAAAAAATGTTAAATTAGGGTATAATAATACAAGCGGAGGAAATCATATGTACAATTTTGGATATATTTTAGAAGGAACTTCACCAGTTATCTTACCTTTAGTGATTGCTTTAATTTTGATGATTGTACCTATTGGAGTACTGTTAATAATTGCGGTTGTCAAGTTTATTATAAAGAACGCAAAACGTAATCACAAAAGTGTTGAATCAGACGAAGATATTAAAAACAAATATCTAGCATTATTTGGTGAAGAAAATATTATATCTATTTCAAGTAATATGAATAGAGTAACAGTAGATGTTGCAGATATCAACAAAGTTAACTTTGATGGTTTACGTAACCTTGGAGTTGGTGTATTAATATCAGGAAATACGATCAAATGCTCATCAGCGAAATTTGCAAGTATTTTCGCAACAAAAGAATAATCACCAGCGATGGTGATTTTATTTTTCGAAAGGAGAAAGTATATGAATAAAGACTTTACAAAAGTAGTTAATGATAATAAAGAATTGGTAATTAAAACACTTCAAGAACTATTACAAATAAGAAGTGTTTTAGATGAAGCAACCGCAACAAAAGATATGCCCTTTGGTAAAGGCATTAATGATGCTCTAAACTATATGATGAATTTAGCATCAAAAGATGGTTTCAAAACCATTCGTGATGGTGGTTATGCTGGTGAAGTATCTTATGGTAATGGTGAAGAAGTAGTGGGTATTTTATGCCACTTAGATGTTGTACCAGAAGGGAAAAATTGGACGTATCCACCATATGAAGCTAGAATCGTGGATAATAAAATTTATGCTCGTGGTTCAACTGACGATAAAGGCCCAACCATCGCCGCATACTATGCTTTAAAATTTATTAAAGATGCTAACATTAAATTGAAAAAACAAATTAAAATAATATTTGGTACGGATGAAGAAACCGGATGGCGTGGTATCCATCATTATCTAACTAAGCACCCAATGCCTAGTATTGGATTTGCACCTGACTGTTCGTTTCCACTAGTATATGGTGAAAAAGGCCGTATGGCAATTGATGTATCAATCGATAACGCCAATAAATGTGCGTTGAGTACTGATGCAGTAATTAGCATTCATGGTGGTGAACGCTATAATGTAGTTATTGATGAAGCCACTGCTCTTGCTAGAATTGATAAAACTAAAGAATTTAGTAAATACCTTGAAGAAAATAATTTAACTGGTGATGTAGTTGTAGAAGGCGATTACTACAAATATTTTATTAAAGGTGTTGCAGCTCATGCTATGGAACCAGAAAAAGGCATTAATGCTGGCACACATATGTGTAATTTCTTTAAAGATTACAGTCAAAATCCATTAATTCATTATATTGCGAAATATCATCATTTAGATTACTATCTTAAAAATATGAAACAAGATTATACAGATTATGAAATGGGTCCCCTAACATGCAATATTGGTATTATTGATATTACAAAAGATGCTCAAAGAGTATGTTTAGATATTAGATATCCAGAACGATTCAATCAACCTGTTTTTGAAGAAAACTATCAAAAACTAATGAAAAAACTAGGATTAAAAGTAACTAATATGACTAATAAAAACCCTCATTATGTTAGTCCTCAAGATGAATTAGTTCAAAAACTATATGAAGCATATGTTAAGCATACTGGTGATACAGTTAATAAACCATTTACTGTTGGTGGCGGTACTTATGCAAGTATTCTAAATAAAGCAGTAGCATATGGAATGGGTTTTCCTGGTGAAGAAGAACTTGCACATCAGCGTGATGAATTCTTAAATATTGATAGTTTAATCAAAGGTATTTTAATCTACATAGATGCTATTATTGCTTTAGGTGAAATAGATGCGTAGAAGAAACGTTAAAAACGCTCATGAACGTTTAGTAAATAATAGTACCATAGTAATTCTAGAACCAAATCTATATAAAGGTAAATGGCATGCACTATTCGGTAATAATCATCCAATTCATTTAGAAATAGGAATGGGAAAAGGCGACTTCATAAAAGGTCTTGCATTAAAAAATCCAGATATTAACTATTTAGGCCTTGAAAAATATGAGAGTGTTATTGTTCAAGCGGTTGACAAAATTAAAAATATGAATATTCCTAATCTAAAACTTGTTTGTGCTGATGCGACTAGCTTACTTGATTATTTTGAAAATGGAGAAATCGATAAAATATATCTTAATTTTTCAGATCCATGGCCAAAAGCAAGACATGAAAAAAGAAGACTTACTTCTAGTAATTTCTTAAATATGTATACTAAGATTTGTAAGGCTCCTGTTGAAATAGAATTTAAAACTGACAATCAAGGATTATTTGAATACAGTCTTTGTTCATTGAATAATAACAACTGGAAGTTCGTAGATTTGACATTTGACTTGCACGCGCGAAATGAAGAAATTGTTATGACTGAATATGAAAAAAAATTCCATAGTCTTGGTCATCCTATTTATTATGTTAAAACCATTTATAAAGGTAGTCTATGAAAGCATATATTGGATCAACAAATATTGTAAAAGTAACTGCTGTAAAAGAAGTGTTAGAACCCTTTGGTTATGAAGTAATTAGTATGAATGTAAATAGTCTTGTAGATGCCCAACCTAAATCTGATAAAGAAACCATTACAGGTGCGAAAAATAGAGCTAAAGCTCTTCCCGATGATGGTATGCGAATTGGTCTAGAAGCAGGAGTTGAATATTTAGATGGTACGCTTTATCTCACTAATTGGGGCGTACTGCTAGCAAATGACAAAGAATTTATTGCAGGGGGAACAAGAATTCCACTACCAAACGAAATTACAAATCTAATAATGAATGAACATTATGAGTTAAGTGAAGCTATGGAAAAATATTTTAAAACCAAAGACATTAAACATCATAATGGTGCAATCGGTTATTTTACTTGTGATATGGTCAAAAGAGTTGATATTTTCACCCATATTGTAAAACTCTTATATGGAGAATACTTATATAATGGAGGTAACAAATGAAAGGATTAATATTACTTGCCAATCATTTTGAAGATGTTGAGGCATTAATTACCATAGATATGTTAAGAAGAGCAGGCATAACCATTGATATGGCTAGTATGAATAATGATTTAAATGTCATTACCCAATCAAATATAACAGTAAAAGCTGATATTTTAGTTAGTTCTATAAACCTTGATGATTATACTTTTTTAGTAATTCCAGGTGGAAAAGCAACATTTGAAACCCATCATAAAAGTGTTGTGACTAAAAATATTGTAAAGCACTTTAATGATAAAAAACAACTGGTAGCCTCAATTTGTGCAGCACCAAGCATTTTGGGGATGATGGGATTACTAGATGGTATAGAATATACATGTTTCCCTGGCTGTGAATCATATATGCCAAAAGCAATTTACAAAAATCAAGATGTAGTAGTAAGCAAAAATATAATTACTTCAAAAGCAGCAGGTACAACCTTTAAATTTGCTTATGAAATAATCAAATATTTAACAAACGAAGACCTTGCCAAAAAAGTAATAAATAGCGTGTACTACAAATAATACAAAGTGTTATATCTAATATTAGGTATAACCCTAATGTCCGTGTACCTCAGTTGGATAGAGGAATCGCCTCCTAAGCGATCTGCCGTTGGTTCAAATCCAATCACGGACGCCACTAAGAAATATGAAGACTATAACAGTGATGTGGTAGTCTTTTTTAATTTTTCGAAACGAAACATATATTTTATTTCGTGAAAATGAAAAAATATTAATTTTTCGAAACCAAACCTGCATTTAACTTCGAAAAAATGTAAAAAAATTTATTTTTCGAAATCACTGATATATAATTATGATGAAAGCAAGGGATAATAATGAAAATCATAACAAGAAAATATCTAAATGAATTAATAGAATATATTGGAACACCTGACATTAAAGTGATAACAGGAATCAGGCGTTCAGGAAAATCAAAATTATTAGAATGTTTTGCTGAATACATACTTAAAAATTATAGTGATGTAAACATTATACAAATAGACTTTTATAAATTGGAATTTGAAGAATTACAAGAATACCATAAATTATATAATTATATAGTGCCTAGATATGAAGAAAATAAAAGAAATTTTGTCATTATTGATGAAGTACAACTATGTAAAAATTTTGAAAAAACAATCAACAGTTTATATACTGATGGCAAATATGATATTTATATAAGTGGTTCCAATGCATTTTTGTTAAGTAGTAATTTGGCCACATTATTTACTAAAAGAACAATTGTATTAAAAATATTTCCTTTCTCATATAAAGAATATATGAATTATTATGAACTTAATAATGCAATAGATAGCTTTGATGATTATGTCCTAAGTGGTGGCCTCGCAGGATCTTATTTGTATCCTACAGAAAAAAAGCAAATTAAATTATATTGCTAATGTTTATGAAACAATAATTGAACGAGATTTAATTAAAAGAAAAAGGATAAAAAATGTTGTGCTACTTAAAAAAATAGCATCCTTTTTGATTGACAATGTTTCGAATTTAACATCAATTAATAATATTACTAATATTTTAAGTGATAAAACAATGCCAACTAATGACAAAACAGTTGGCTCATATATAGAAAATTTATGTCAAGCATATTTATTTTATCGTGTTACAAGATATGACATAAGATGAAAAAAATATCTTTCATCATTAGAAAAGTATTGTTTAAGTGATCATGCTATCAAATATGCTGTTTTGGGTAAGAAAGATATGAATTACGGAAGAATATATGAAAATATCGTGGCTATAGAGTTATTGCGTAGAGGTTATGAATTATATGTAGGAGTTCTTTATAAAAAGGAAATTGATTTTGTCGCAATGAAAAGAGATGAAAAAATTTATATACAAGTCGCAGATAATATAAGTGATGAGACTACATTCAAAGGAAAAGTTGAATCATTATTAAAAATTAAAGATGCCTATCCAAAAATAATAATTGCTAGAACGAAACACCCAGAGTATATGTATGAGGGAATAAGAATAATTGATATAGGTGAATGGCTAATAGGTAAAACTAACAATTAATTAAGAAAATAATTTATTCAACTATCTTTAGATAAAATATATAATTAAGTATGAGAATTGACAAAGTTATTGTAATACGATATAATTTTGTTATAACATAATTATCTAGGTGGTTAAAATGAAAGAAAATATCGATATACGTGTTCAAAAAACTTATAACATGTTAGTTACTGCTTTCTTACAAATGTTAGAAGAAAAAAAGTATGAAGAAATTACAATTAATGATTTATGCAAGGAAGCAGGAATTAGGAGAGCAACATTCTATCAACATTTTAATGATAAATTTGATTTTTTTGTATTTACGGTTAAAACAATTCAAAAAAAGGTAAAAGAAAATACCAAAGAATTATATAAATCAGATAGTACGGAAACATTCTATATTAATTTATGTAAATATGCGATTGAACTTTTAGAACAAAATGAACAAATAGTTTATTCTATTTTTCAAAGCAATATGTTTTCACTAATGGCAGATATTTTAGTTGATGAAATTGCTAAAGACGTTGAGACGCAATTAAAGGAAGATAATGTTGATAAATACAATCAAACAATGCTTGCTCAAATTATTACAGGAGGATTCCTTCAACTTGCTAAATGGTGGTTTTTGAATAAAACAACTGTTAATAAAGAAGAAATGTTAAAAGAAGTTGAGACATTAATTAAAAACAATCAATTTTTAAAATAAACAAAATATATTTAAATTGCTATTTTGAGGGAATTGTGCTATAATAATAGTGTATAAAAAGAAAGGTGTGAATTTTATGGCTTATATTAATTTTTCTCGTGAATTACTAGACAAATTTTGTATGGAAGCTTTCCAAAAATTTGGCTTTACAAAAGATGAAAGTAGAATTATTTCAGATGTACTACTAATGTCTGATGACTTTGGGATTGAATCTCATGGTATGCAAAGATTAGTAAGATACCACAAAGGAATTGAAAGTGGACTAATTTCTGTTCATGCAAAACCAGAAGTTGTATTTGAAACTCCAGTTAGTGCAGTAATTGAAGGTCACTCTGGTATGGGACAATTACTAGGACATTATGCAATGGAACTTGCAATTGAAAAAGCTAAAAAATCAGGTGTTGGTATTGTTACAGTACGTAACTCTAATCACTATGGTATTGCTGGATATTATGCAAGAATGGCAATGGATCAAGGTTTAATTGGTTTTTCTTGTACAAATTCAGAAGCAATCATGGTTCCTACATTTGGTAAGAAGGCAATGCTTGGCTCTAACCCTATCGCATGTAGTGCTCCTGCTGACCCTTATCCATTCTTCTTTGATGCATCAACTACAGTTGTAACTCGTGGTAAACTTGAAATGTACAATAAGATGAATAAACCTATTCCTACTGGTTGGGCAGTTAATAAAGCGGGTGAATCATCAAATAGTGCAAGTGAAGTTTTAGGCAATATTAAAGCTCATGAAGGCGGCGGTATTGTTCCTCTTGGTGGAGATACTGAATTGCTAGGTGGACATAAAGGTTATGGTTATGGTATGCTTTGTGAATTATTCTCATCAATTTTATCACAAGGTGTAACCTCAGCTCATACAATGCAAAATGGTTTCTCTGGTATTTGTCATGGATTTATGGCAATTAATCCTGCATTCTTTGGCGATCCAGAAGCTATCAAAAAACATTTTAGCCAATATTTAAATGAACTTCGTGAAAGCCCTAAAGCAAATGGTGCTGAACGCATTTACACTCATGGTGAAAAAGAAATGGAAGCTATCAAACGTGTTGAAAAGAATGGTATTCCAGTAAATGAAAACACAGTTAAAGAAATGGTTGATATGGCAAAATACTTAGGTATGGATGTTAAAGCATACTTTGGAGATTTTGAAGTAAAAGACAATAATTTTAAGAGTAGTTATTAATATAAGTAGAGGTATATAATATGGCAGAAAAAACAGTATATGAAAGAAGTCTAGAACTTCATGAAAAAGGTCCAGGTAAAGTTGAAGTTATTTCAAAAGTAAAAGTTGAAAATCGCGAAGATTTATCACTTGCATACACTCCAGGTGTAGCAGAACCTTGTCGTAAGATTCATGCAAATCCTGATGATGTATATAAATATACTGCAAAAGGAAATCTTGTTGCGGTTGTAAGTGATGGTACTGCTGTACTTGGTCTTGGTGATATTGGTCCACTTGCTGGTATGCCAGTAATGGAAGGTAAATCAATTCTATTTAAGGAATTTGCTGGTATTGATGCATTTCCAATTTGCTTAGATACTAAAGATGTTGATGAAATAGTTGAAACAGTAAAACGTATCGCTCCATGTTTTGGTGGAATTAATCTAGAAGATATTTCAGCACCTAGATGTTTTGAAATTGAAGCAAGATTAAAGAAAGAACTTGACATTCCTGTTTTCCATGATGACCAACATGGTACTGCTATCGTTGTTTGTGCTGGTTTAATCAACGCATTAAAGGTTGTAGGTAAAGAATTTAAAGATGCCAAGGTTGTAATCAATGGTGCAGGTAGTGCTGGTATTTCTATTTGCAAATTAATTCTTCAATTTGGTATTGGTGACATTGTTTTAGTTGATAAACAAGGTGCATTGTGTCCAGGCGAAGAATGGATGAATCCTGCTCAAAAGGCTATGGCTGAAATTACAAATAAAGAACATCAAAGAGGTCCTTTAAAAGAAATCATTAAAGGTAAAGACATCTTCATTGGTGTGTCAGCTCCTAACCTAGTTACTGCTGAAATGGTTCAAACAATGGCTAAAGATCCTATCGTTTTCGCAATGGCTAACCCAACTCCAGAAATTATGCCAGATGTAGCTAAAGCTGGTGGTGCAAAAGTTGTTGCAACAGGAAGATCTGATTTCCCTAACCAAATCAACAATGTACTTGTTTTCCCTGGTATCTTTAGAGGTGCCCTTGATGTAAGAGCTACTGATATTACTGAGGAAATGAAACTTGCAGCAAGCCGTGCAATTGCTTCATTAATTACTGAAGAAGAATTAAATGAAGAATATATCATTCCTTCTCCATTTGACAAACGTGTTTGTAAGGTAGTGGCTGAAGAAGTTGGTAAAGTTGCGAGAGCTCAAGGTATTGCTAGAATATAAAAAAATAATGTGCAATCAATGATTGCACATTTGTTATAAAAGGAGAAAAAAATGGCTGAATTTAAATTACCTTATTATAAGGGACATATTAATTGTACAATTCCTAATGAATTAGTAGCAGGTGTACTTGTTTCCAAAACTGAAGAATATAAACCAACAATGAGTGAAGTAGAACTCGTTAAAGATGCCCTACTTCATCCAATTGGTTCACTTCCTCTTGCAGAACTTGCGAAAGAAAAAAAACACATCGTTATAATTTCTAGTGACCACACAAGACCTGTGCCAAGTCACATTACAATGCCTTTATTATTAGAAGAAATTAGAAAATATAATCAAAATGTAAAAATCTCCATTCTTATCGCAACAGGAATGCACCGTCCAACTACTCATGAAGAGTTAGTTAACAAATATGGCGAAAAGATAGTAAGAGAAGAAGAAATAATAGTTCATAATGCTTATGAAGATGAAAACATGACATTTAAAGGTATTTTACCTTCTGGTGGTGAATTATGGATTAATAAATTAGTTGATAGTGCTGATTTATTGATTAGTGAAGGCTTTATTGAACCTCATTTCTTTGCAGGATTTTCAGGTGGTAGAAAATCAGTGCTTCCAGGTATTGCTTCTAAAAAAACTGTACTATGGAATCATAATGCTAGATTTATTGCCAATAAAAACTCAAGAGCAGGTAATCTTGAATATAATCCAATTCATAGAGATATGCTTTTCGCAGCGAAAGCAGCAGGGCTTGCCTTCATTTTAAATGTTGTAATTAATGGTGAAAAGAAAATTATAAAAGCCTTTGCGGGAGGACTTGAAGAAGCACATGCTCATGGTTGTAAATTAGTAAAAGAAATTGCTCAAGTAGAACCAGTTTATTCAGATATTGTTATTACAACAAATGGTGGTTATCCCCTTGATCAAAACATTTATCAAACTGTTAAAGGAATGACTGCGGGTGAGGCTTGTGTAAATCCGGGTGGTGTAATTATAATTTGTTCATCATGTGCTGATGGCACAGGTGGAGACTTCTTCTACAAGTTACTTGCTGAAAGTGCATCAGCTCAAGAAGCTTACCAAAAACTAAATGATGTAGATCCAAAAGATACTGAGTTTGACCAATGGGAAGCCCAAATACTTGCAAGAATTCTATGTAAAGCAAATGTAATAATTGTGTCTGATAAATGTGATCCAAGCATTATTACTAATATGCATATAATGCATGCTTATAATATCGAAGAAGCTTTAGAAAAAGCCCGTAATATTGTTGGTAATAAAAAGATTACTGTTATTCCTGATGGAATTAGTGTTATCTTTAAATAAAGTAATTGAATACATTATCAAAAGACACATAAACTATAAATGGTGATTATATGAAATATATAGGAATATTTCAAGGTGGTGGAGTGAAAGCTATCGCCCATGTTGGTGCGATTAAAGCCCTAGAAGAAAGAGGATTCTTTTGTGTAAAAGCAGCTGGTACAAGTGCAGGTGCCATTATCGCAAGTCTTGTTGTGGCAGGTTATAATGCTGATGAGTTAATAGAATTTTTCCAAACTTTAGATATTACTACGCTAAAGGAAAAAGGAAAAGCAATGCGTATAATTAAAGACTTTGGTATTTATTCATCATCGCCTTTAGAAAAATATTTAGAAGGACTTTATAAGAAAAAAGGAATTAGCACATATTTAGATGTCAAAAATGGAAGAGACTATAATTTAAAAGTTATCGCAACGGATATAATTAAACGAAAACAAGTAACATTTCCCAATGATCTTGTTAAGTATGATATTAATCCGGATAGTTTTCCTATATCAAAAAGCGTTGTTATGAGTGCGACTTATCCTCTTTTTTATAAACCTTTCAAACTTGGTAAAAGTCTAATTATGGATGGTTGTATCGCTAATAACTTTCCACTTGAAGTTTTTGGTTATCAAACCAAAGAACCAATTATTGGGTTTAACTTAGTTACAGGTGGCGAGACCAAAGAAAATGTGTATAGACCTTACATTATAAGAATTCCTATTAAAAAAGTTTATAGTATGAACTTTAGTATTGATAATAACACTAAACAAGAATTATTTAGAGCTGGTTATGAAGCTGGTAAAAGATTTATAGAAAGTTATTTTGAACGAGAAAATAAATAATGGGAGTAATATGAGAAACAAAGAAATAGTTAAAAATACCTTATTATTAGATGGAAATGGTAATCTAAAACAAAAAGGGTTCGCTAAAAGCCTTATTCTTGATTATAAAAAAGATATGATAAAAGCCAAAAAATCAAGAATCAAAGAATGGGATTACTATTTAGTATATAATAAAGAAATTGCTTTATGTTTTACCATCGATGACAACACTTATATGGGATTAACAAGTGTTTCAGTAATTGACTTTAAAAATAAAAAAGAAAAAACCACATCGCTAATAAAGTTTTTTACGGGTGGAAAAACAAACCTACCAGAATCATCAAAAGAAGGTGATGTCGAAGTTAAAAATAAAAAAATTTCAATCGCATTCTTTAATGATGGAAAAACTAGGAACATAAAAGTAACAATGCCAAAATTTTATAAAGATATGAAATTTTCATGTGACCTTACCCTAACCGAAGAACCAAATGAATCACTTGTGATTGTCACACCTTTCGAAAAAGATAAACACTTCTATTATAATCAAAAAATCATAGGTATGGTGGCGGAAGGTATATTTACTATTGGTGATAAAAAGTTTCAATTTGACAAACAAGATACGCGAGCTCTACTAGACTGGGGACGTGGCGTTTGGACATATAAAAATACATGGTACTGGGGCGCTTTATGTACTAATGTTGATGGCCATGAAGTAGGTTTTAATATTGGTTATGGATTTGGTGATACAACTCAAGCTAGTGAAAATGCGATATTCTATGATGGCGTGATGCATAAACTAGATGATGTTGTTTTCAATATTCCAAAAAATCAAAAAGGTAAAGATGATTTCTTAAGTGACTGGACATTTACATCAAGTGATGGACGCTTTGAAATGGATTTTAAACCAATCATTGATAGAGCTGCTGATACAAATGTATTAATCCTTAGATCTAATCAACACCAAGTTTTCGGACTTTTTACTGGTTACTTCATACTTGATGATGGCACCAAAGTAGAAATTAAAAATGAAATTGGTTTTGCTGAAAAGGTATTTAATAAATGGTAATTATATTAAGTCAAATATCAACTTAGGTATTTGACTTTTTTTATTTAAAAAGGCATTTAATTGCAAAAAAAGTCAAAATATGGTAAATTATATGTATAAATGCTGGTGGGTGATAATATGCACGAATTATTATATTTTGCATGTACTGTTATGGTGATTATCATAATTCTATTATGTATATGTAAAACTAAAATAACTATAGAAAAAAATAAAGACAACATCTTGAAGTGTACAGCTGTCATAACAGTAGTACTGCATTATAGTTCATTATGGGTAGACTATCTTAGTGGTAATAAAGCAGTAGTTGAAAATACAATGTTATTTCCAATATACCCATGCAATATTTGCATGTGGCTTTTACTTATCACCGCATTTCTTAAAAACAAAGATACATTTATTTATCGTAGTCTAACAGAATTTTTAGCAATAGCAGGAACTATCTGTGGCTTAATTGGTCTTTTCGCAAACGAGATATTTATTTCAAACCCTAATTTTTATGATTATGGTTCCCTAAAGGGTTTATTATCACACTCTACAATGATTTTTGGTACTTTATTTATTCTTACTCAAGGTTATGTGAAAATTAATGCTCTTAATGTGACAATTAGTACCACGCTAGGTTTATTACTGTTTATAATTATCGGAACTATTATTAATACTTTATTTAAAGCTTGTGGCTTGCCAGAAGTAAATGCTATGTATTTATTACATTTTCCGATTGATAAACCTGGAGTAAATTCCATAACACTTGGTCTTGTTGGATTAATTATTCTTTTTATATGTTTAAATATTTATGAAGTAATATTTTTAAATTATACCGAAAGATGGTACTATAATTTTAATAAAAATAAAGAGAAAAGGAAAGAAGAAAAATGAGAAAACTATTTTTAAAAATATTTGGTGAACATCCCGCAACTGATGCTACAAAGATGACTATGTTTTCATGGCATCACATTCTATATTTGATTTTAATAATTGGAACAATTGTATTATTGACCATTTTATTTAATAAAAAAGAACAAAGCAAAAAAGAAAAACTATTAAAAATAATTAGTATCTTAGTATTAGTAGTATATCTTGGAGATTTTTTTATTCAACCATTTTATAATGGGGGCACAATGGATGCAAATGGCGAATTAATACTAGATAAATTTCCATTTCATATTTGTACAGTATTGTGCCCACTAATTATTTTTTCTAAGTACTGTTCTTTCGCAAAACCAATTAAAACTCCAGTTGTTGTTTTATCAATAATTGCGCCATTAATGTGGTTGATATTTCCAGGTACAGCGTTAAATTCTAGTCAATCTGCATTTTCATATGAAGTAATTCAGTTATTTGTATATCATGGCCTAGTTTTCATTTATGGATGCTTAGCGTTATTATTAAAAGAAACTGCATTAGATATCAAAAAAGTATATAAAGAAGCCTGCTGTATAGTAGGAATTGCATTATGGGCAACCCTTGGGAATCTTTTATATTCATCAACTGATCATGATTACAACTGGTTTTTCTTAAAGGATCCTGTATTTGGTTTTATCCCTAAAGCAATTAATCCATTTGTGGTAATTATCATTTTCTATTTATCATGTCTACTTGTATATGGTATATATTATTTAATAAAGAAAATTAAGAATCAAAAAGTAGTGGAAGCTAGTAAATAAAACTTAAATCCACTTTACTTTACAAAAAGTAAAAATTATGGTATAATATTGTAGTATGATTATGCGTAATCATCCTTGCTTTTCAATTGTGTGAAAAGCCGATAGACCAAAAGGAGGTGGAAAGAATGAAAAAATACGAAGTAATGTATATCATTCGCCCAAATGTTGAGGAAGAACCACGTAAGGCTTTAATGGCTGAACTTGAAAAAGCTTTTACAGTTGATGGTTCAGAAGTTCTTAACGTTAAAGAAATGGGCTTAAGAGATTTAGCTTACGAAGTAGCTGGTGAAAAGAAAGGCTTTTATGTATTATTAAACGTAAATGCTACACCCGCAGCAGTTAAAGAATTTGAACGTTTAGCTAATATCAAAGAAGCAGTTATTCGTCATATTACTGTTGCTGAATAATTAGGAGGGTTATTATGAATAGAGTGGTTTTAGTAGGAAGAATTACTAGAGATCCAGAATTAAGAACTTCACCTAATGGTGTTTCCTTTGTCGCATTTACAATTGCGGTAAATAGAATAGGAAACAACAACAATGGCGAACGTGAAGCAGACTTTATTAATTGCGTTGCATTTAATAGACAAGCTGACAATCTTGCCCGTTTTATTAAAAAAGGACAAATGATTGGTGTTGAAGGAAAACTTCAAACCAGAAGATATCAAGCAACTGATGGCTCAAATCGTGTGGCTACAGAAGTAATTTGTGATATGGTTCATTTCTTAGAAACAAGAAATGGTGGCAACGTTCAAGGTGGATATAATGATTATTCATCATATGAACCAAGACAACAAAGTAGTTACCAACCACAAACTCCAAATCAACAATATTCTCAACCAACACGCCAACAAGCTCCAGTTGAACCATCTGATAATCCATTTGATGATATTAAAAATCAATTCGATATTACAGATGATGACTTACCATTTTAGGAGGATAAATATACATGGCAACTTTTAGAAAACGTAAAAAGACTTGCTACTTTACAGACAACAAAGTTGAAAAGATAGATTGGAAAGATGCTGATTTATTAAAGAGATTTATCTCTGACCGCGGTAAAATTTTACCACGTCGTGTTACAGGTACTAAAGCGATTTATCAAAGAGAACTTGCAGTAGCAATTAAACGTGCACGTCATATGGCCTTATTACCATTCGTTAGAGAATAGTAAAATACACTGAAATCATACAAAATAAATTCGGCAAAATGATACAAAATATTCTCGTTAAATTTATTTCATATGACAATAACAAAAACAAAAGCTTAACATTATTATGAACAAAGTTCATATTTCTTAAGCTCTTTTTTATATTTATCTCTAGTAATGTAATAATTGTGTTTTAAAAAGTGAGATATTTGATTTTTAGTGTAAATTATGTATAATATAATAAAGCTAAAAAGAATAATGTTCTAATCTAATTAATTAAATATTTTATATGGAGGATAAATTATGCGTAAAATTGGTATTATAATTATGATTATTTTAATGTTTGTACTTATTTCATGCAATGCGGATGACAAATATGAATGTGAAAATGGCCATGATTTAAAATGGACAATATTACAAGAACCTACATGTAAAACCGAAGGAATAAAAGAGTTGTTGTGTATTAATTGTCACAAAGTATTGGAATCAAGTTCAATCGATATTATCTCTCATAGGTTTGAAGAATATGTGGATGAGTTAAATAATAGAATATTAAAGTGTATAATATGTGATTATCAAATTAAGGAAAATAAAATATATTGTGTTACTTTTGATTCAGATGAAGGGACTTTAATAAGTGGAAAGGAAGTACAATATCTTGCATATAATGAATTTCCTCAAACACCTGTATTTTATAAAGATGGTTATGAATTCATTGGTTTTGATAAAGAAATTGAGGCAGTTACAAATGATGTTGTTTATAAGGCTGTTTATCAAAAATTAACGATAAATAAAATATCTTCAACTGAGTTAATAAAAGATATAACTGGTGGCTTTAATTTTGTAGATTATTATGATGATTATAAGAGTTTAAATGGTAATATAGAACCGATGATAAAAACATTAAAACAAAGTGGTTTTAATATAGTTAGTCTTCCAATAAATTGGTATGAGTATATGAATGAAGATTACGATATTGATGAAGATGTACTAATTGTAACTAAAAAGATAGTCGATACACTTTTAGAATATAATTTTTATGTTATTATCACTTCATATGATAGTTATGAAGATGCTTGGAGTAGTTTAAATTATTGTCAATATGATAAAACAGTAGAAATTATGAAAAAACTATGGGATCAAATAGGTAATTATTTTATTGATTATGATGAAAGATTAATGTTTTCATTTTTAAATGAACCTCGTGATTATATAACTAATGGATATACAAGAGAAGGTGCACTAATATTAAATTTATTAAATGAAGAGTTTGTAGAAATTATTAGGAGTCAAGGATATAATAATAAATATAGACATTTATTGATAACACCAATATGGGGTAATAGTAATGATGAAGTTTTAAAGCACTTCAAAGTTCCTAATGATGATTATATTATTATTAGTTTACATTATTATGGCCCTTTTGGTTTTGTGCATGATAGTACATATGATGAAGCAAGTTGGGATGATAAAAAAGCAGAATATCAAATTGAATTAACCAGTCATTTCAAAAATATTAAAGATAAATTTTTAGACAATAATATTGCAGTTTTGATGACTGAATATGGTTCTCGTGATAAAAATAATATTATTGAAAGAAGTAAATGGCTTGAGTACTATATAAATGTAAGTTATAACTATGGAATTAAATGTATTAGTTGGGATTCTTTTTTAAGCTATTATGATAGAGAATTTACTTTTTCAATTATTAATAAAGAGACTGGGGAATGGAAATACCAAGAATTTCAAAAAGTATTTGAGAAACTATATGTAGAAAAAGAAGTATTACCGTATTTTAAAGAAATTAGTAATGATATTTGCAAATTATCAGATCCTGTAATTATTCCAACACAACTGACTAATATTTTAACAAATGAAGTATATAATGTTGATGTTAAATATGATAAAGATAAGTTTGTTGAAAAAGATGGTAAGTTATATGCTATTGAACCAGGTATATATTACTTTTTATTTGAAGTAGAAGGATATACTTATTATTATCAAAAAAATATAATGGTTGATTATAAGTTATATGATTGTTCATTTGCTATTGAAATTAAAGAGAATAACGATAAGCAGCTACAATGTTATATAATTACTAATGGTAAGCCCACTTCTCGTTTGAAATATGATTGGTATTCTACAGATACTAATATCCTAACAATCAGCAAGTATTCAACAATTTCAATATTTAATGATGGTGTTGTTGCTATAATAGCTACTAATAAAGATAATAAAGAAGTAGGGGTTATTGAATTAACTATAAAAAATGGTAAGATTGTTAGTACAAAGAATATGTTTGTTGAAGAAAATATTTAGAATTAAAATTCTCAAAACTATTTACAAATTCAACAAAACACGACATAATAATGCGTAGAATCGTCGCAATGAGTTTTGTATCTTTTGGCGCATTTGTGTCTGTGCAGCTACAACTTGTAATTATACAATTTGCTTTGCAAAAAATCATACAAAACAAATTGCAAAAACTATTCAATACAAATGTAATAATAACATTTAACAAAATAACAAAAACAAAAGCTTAACATTACTACATGTTAAGCTCTTTTTTATTTCTTTTATAATACCACTCACTCAATTCCCCACCTATATAAGTATCATTAACAATACACATAGCTATATCAAATATCTTACTTCTCAACCTTATTAGTAAAAATCTATCAATTATATCTTCATAATCAACAAATAATTTATTACATATCTCATTATAATCTACTATCTTACTCATAATCTACTTCTCACTATTATTAACCAAATACTCATCTTTAATAATAGCTAAACTAATATCAAATAATAACTTTTTAAACTTTTCTTTTAAATCCTTACCATAGCCTTTCTTTACATTAACAAATAATTCTTCATTTAGCTTTTTCATATAAAATCTCCTTATAATATATTTTCATTTAATTTAGCACTTAATAATACCTATATAATCCAAAACTCCCCTAAACTCTTCAAAACTCTTCCCCCCCAACACATAATCAATTAATATATTAGTACTTATCATACTCTACCCCAAACTCTCTATATAACATACACTAACACTTCTAAATAGTGCCGCGCCTGCTACAGGCGCCATACTACTCCCCCCGTCATAAATAAAAAAAATAGTTATTTAAGCTATTTTAAATTAAATATAAGTACATGTACATATAAAATTATAATTTTTATATTTAGTTTTTA
>UQAI01000019.1 GCA_900538885.1 uncultured Mollicutes bacterium | reverse complement strand
GTTATAAATTTATATAAAACTTCTAGAATAATCGCACCAGCACTATTTCCAATCATCATTAAGATAATATATAAAACTACTTTTATATCAAATACTTTAGCATACGCATAATAACTAGCATTCGCAATAACATGCTCAAAGCCAGACATTATAAAAGCACTTACCGCAAGGAAAATAATTAATGTTTTACCAATATTGGTCTTGCATGCATTTTGACCTTTCACCGCAAGATAAATTAACATTCCACATAATATGCTTAAAATTAAAATTGAATACCATTCATCACTTTGCTTAGTTTCTACAAGTGAAAGTGCTGTTTGTTTTAATGTTTCCTTATATCTTGTTAAACCATTAATAATGGGAAGAGTAATTGCACCAATGATATTGCCTATAAAGCAAATTAATAGTTTTAATAAATAATTTGGTTTTTCATTTATCACAAAACCAATTTTTCCTGTATATAGCCACAAACCAAAAGAAATAATTGTAAAAAGTCCTACTCCAAAAAGAAGTGAACCAATAAACTTTTGATTAATAGCTAACATACTAAGGTATACAGTCGCTCCTAAGGCGATACAAAGTCCAGCAAAAATAGAACTAACAAAAATTTTTAAATATTTCATAAACTACCTCATTGCCGTTCATTATAGCATATTTTATCAAAAAAAGGACTTTATAAGCCCTTATTTTTCATTGGTCATTTGTTTTTTGAAAGCAATGATTGAAAGGATAACACTGACAAGTAAATAAATCAAAATGACAATTATTCCAATTACCATATTATTATCAAACTTATATAGTTCAAGATTAGTATGTAGGGCACCTGTTACAATTCTACCCAATGATACTGATGGATAGAATGGTAAAAAACGGCAAATTGTTTCAAAATTACCCATAACATCCAGTGGCATCCAACATCCCCCTAGAATACCTGATGCACTAATAAAAACTGAAACAATACCAGGAGCACTTTTATCGTTTAATAATGTACCAAATAATAAGCCTAGAAATATACAAATTATTAAATTTGGTAAAGATGTAAGAATTAATAAACATGCACTAGCAAATGAAAAGTAATCATTTTTACAAATAAGACTAATAATAAAGCCGCTGATAATGCATATTATCATTTGTATGATACCAAGAATCATACCAGGAATAGCATATCCTAAAATATAATTAGTGGATTTAAGTGGAGAAGTATATAAACGCTTAAGTAAAGATGTTGAACGATCTTTTGATATCATTAAAGCCATTACCATCATAATAAACGTTGCAGAAAAGATGAGAATTCCTGGAATTAGTGATTTAGGCTTAAATACAGGATTTTCTTCTCCTGTATAATTGTTAATTATTTGAAATAATAATAGCATTACAAGTGGAAATCCAATTCCAAAAATATAAATAATAGGATCACGAAGGATTTCTTTTATTACTCTTTTAGTAAATATTAGGGTGTTTCTCATTATTTGGCTCCTTCCACAATTTTTACAAAAGCATCTTCAAATGAAGTTGTATTTGCTTGTTTCTTTATTTCTTCAATTGTACCAGTTGTTATTAATGTTCCTTTTGATAAAATTGCTACTCTATCACATAATTCTTCAATTTCTTCTAAATAATGTGAGGTAAGAACTATTGTGATTTTTGTCTTTAATTTTAAAATTACACGCCATAACTCTCTTCTTGCAAGAACATCAAGACCTAAGGTTGGCTCATCTAAAAATAACACTTTTGGCTTTGACACCATTCCTACCGCAATAGATAAACGACGTTGCCATCCACCTGAAAGAGTTTTTGCTTTTTGATTTAAAACTTCTTCTAACTGAAACATTTCAACAATATTATTAATTTCATTTTCATCTACTGTACCATAAATTTCACTAAAGAATTTTAAGTTTTCAATGACTGTGAGATTTCCCGCAATTGACACTTCTTGAGGTGATACATCAACTATTTGTTTTATTTTTTCCATTTCTGCATCTATATCATAACCAAGTATAAAAGCTTTACCTGAAGTTTTTTTAATTAATCCCGTTAGTATTTTTATTAGAGTTGTTTTTCCTGCTCCATTTACACCTAGTAAGCCATAAAGTTCATTCTCTTTAACTTCTAAGTTAACATTTTTTAAAGCTTTTATTGTCTTATAATTCTTACAAAGATTTTCAACTTTAATTGCTTCCATTATTTAGCCTCCACATAATACAATCTTAGTGCCTTAAATTCTTCCATTAAGAAGTGTCTAATTGTGTTTTGATCCCATTTTACATACCCCGTTACAATTTGCGTAGCGATACCATGAGCGAAAATCCAACTAGATAAAAAGAAAGATTCTGCTTTTTCTCTAGAAATATTACTTACTTCCATTATTTTATTTATAACAATTTCATTTAAAGTATTATCATATTCAGCATCACTCGTAATTTTTTGCATGTATAAATACTCAAATAAATGAGGATTTTCACTAGCAAAATTAATATAACTCATTAAATATTGCATATAAACGGTTGTTTCGTTTTTTATTCCAAATTCAATATATGAATGATATGTTTCTTGGCATTTTGTTTTTAACTCTTTTTTTAAGTCATCCATATTTTTAAACGAAGCATATAAGGGTTGAGTAGAACAGTTCAAACTTTCCGCAATACATCTTGCATTAATTGCTTCTATTCCTCTTTCTTTTAATAATTTAAGAGCTGTATCTAAAATCATTTGTTTAGTTATTGATTTCTTCGCTGGCATAAATCCTCCTAAAAATAACATTTGTTATTAATAACGTATGTTATTATATCATTTTTTATGAATTATGTAAAGCTAAAAGCAAAGATTTAAAAAGAGATAAGGTTAGACCTTATCTCAATATAGATTTACATAATTTATTAATTATCTCTTACCTTTATCATATGGCTGTCCTTCGGCTTTTGGTGCACGTGAAGACTTAGAAGTAAAGGCTAAAACAACTAAAGTGATAATATATGGTAATACATTATAAATATATTTGCTAATGCCTAGCGTTGCAAGCCAAGCAACACCGTCACCATTAATATCAATGGCTGTATAACCTGCCGATATTGCCTTCAATGAACCAAATAATAGAGCACCTAAAGTAATATATAGAGGTTTCCAGTTACCAAATATCATAACCGCAAGGGCTAAGAATCCCATACCAGCTACTTCACCGGTTGCTGAACAGTTAGCTGAAGTAAGGGCGTAGATAAATCCACCGAATGCCGCAAGTGCACCTGATATCGCAACTCCAATATAACGCATTAAATAAACATTTATACCTAGTGATGCGGCTGCTTGAGGATTTTCACCACAAGCACGCAATCTTAATCCGAATTTAGTTTTATAAAGAACTATTGATAAGATTATCACAATACCAATTGCATAATATGTTGTTGTGTAAATTTTGTCACAAAATATTTGTTGAAATAAATTCAATTCTTGGCCTTCAGGAATTCCGAAATCCGGGTATCTTAACATAAATAAAGAAACATGAGATGGATTACTTGGTGCTGATAAATAGTTTTGTTGACAAATAATTAAGACTAAGAACAAAACTAGAGCAGGAGCAAGTAAATTAAGGGCTGTTCCACCAATTGTTTGGTCAGCTTTTAAGTGCACTGACGCAAATGCAAGTAGCAATGCAAATAACGCACCAAAGACCGCAACTAATAAAATAATTATCGGAAGAAGTATCTGTCCCATATCAGCAGTAATACCTGCTTCTACAAATATCTTAACAAAAAATACACCAATAAAAGCACCAAATATCATTATACCATCTAAAGCAATATTAATGATACCACTTCGTTCGGAAAAAACACCAGCGAGGGCCACTATTAAAAGTGGAATAGCAAAAGTAATAATAGATTGAATTAAATATGCCATTATTCGTTTTCCTCCTCTTCTGTTTGTATTTCAGTATTTGAACTATCATTAGCCTCGTTTGTTTCCACAACTGTCATATGATTTTCTATTTTTTTCTTTTTATACCCAAATAATTTAATCCTACCGTTTAGTATATCTTTAATAACAAGTGAGAAAGCACTAAAATATACAATAATTGCTGAAATAATTGATGCAATATATTCATTATATGTTGTCATATACTTAATTTGTAGACCAGCAGTATCAAGATATGCCATAAAAATTGCGGCCACACAAACTCCTAATGGATTGTTTGAAGCAAGTAAAGATATTGGAATACCATTAAAACCTACAGTTGGTAATGTTTGATATGTTTGCCAATAGAATTCGGTATTTCCAGATAGATAATAGAGTGCACCGCCTGCAGCTGCAAGACCGCCAGCGATCATCATTGAAAAAATAATTGAACGCTTTGCCTTAATACCTGCATATTGTGATGCATGGCGATTAGATCCGCATGCTTTTAACTCAAATCCAAACGTTGTTTTATTAAGTACAACATAAACTATTACTGCAATAATAATAGCAATAATAATACCACCATTAACTTGGGATCCTGCAAATATTTTATCTAATCCCATTTTTGCGGTCGCAACACCATTATGGGTAGTTTTATATAGATAAGCATTATTTTTTGTTGGTGATGGATCTAGTAAAGTTCTAAATATACCACTATTGTTATCGAATAACCATGTAACAAAGTTTGCAGCTATCCAGTTTGTCATAATACAAGTGATTACTTCATTAACATTTAGTAAAGATTTAAATAATCCTGGGATAGCTCCCCAAGCAGCACCCACCGCAATTGCTATTACAAACGCTAAAATCCATATAATAAAGGTAGGTACAGTCGTGCTTGGAATTGATAGTGCTACTATTAGCGCTGTGGCAGATCCCATTAAGTATTGTCCAGGAGTACCTATGTTGAATAATCCTGTTTTAAACGCAAGTGCCACAGATAAACCTGTTAATATTAAAGGAGTAGCTCTGAAAAGCATATCACCTATTTCTCTACCATTCCATCCGTATAAAAGATTTTGTGAAGCATCACGTCCCGTATTAAAAGCTCCTAAAAATATTAATTGAATTGCTTCTTTTGCAGCCTTAAAAGTTACAACGGTGCCACCACAAGTTCTACCAGCAAATAGTAGTAAAATAATACAACCAATGAGTAACCCTATTATAATAGATATCAAAGATGAAAGAATTGATTTTGTTTTTTCATTTTCATACATGTCTTTAGCCCAATTCTTCGTGCCATACTTATTTGAATGTTGCTTTAATAATATAAGATAGCCAACAAACATTCCAACTAAAATCACAAAGAATCCAAAAATCCACATAAAGGTTAATGAATTTCTAATGATCCAAAAAGCCAAAAACTCAAGTAGATATGTAACAAAAACAAAGCCACATATGTAATAAAAATAATTATCTATAAAAGACACAAATCCATTATTTTGTTTTGCTTTTACATTTTGACATAATTCTAGGCTTGCTTTTTTTGAAAAGACCTTACGTGTTAAATAACATAAGAGAACAAATAAGCCAGCTACAACTATCGGAATAATAATCAATGCTAAATATTTCATTTTATTCAGCTCCTTTTTGACTAAACATATTTTTCGCACCAGACATATACAAGCCAAGTTCTTTTGCCGTTACATTTTTTGGATCAAATTCACCTACAATTTTTCCTTCATAGATTACTAAAATGCGATCACTCAAGCTCATTACTTCGTCTAGTTCAAGTGATATTAAGAGAATGCCCTTACCTGCATCTCTTTCTTTTATTATTTGTTTATGTACAAATTCAATGGCTCCAACATCTAGTCCTCTTGTAGGTTGTACCGCAATTAAAACTTCATGTTCTCTACTTAATTCTCTACCTATTATGGCCTTTTGTTGATTGCCACCCGACATAGATCTAACAATAGTTACCGGACCTTGTCCACTTCTTACATCGTATTTAGCAATTATTTCTTCACAGTTTTTCCTAATTTTATCTTTTTTTAGAAACCCACCCTTTTGGAATGTTGGCTCAAAATAACGTTGAAGTACCATATTATCTTCAAGTGTAAAATCAAGAATTAAACCATGTTTGTGGCGGTCCTCAGGAATGTGCGATAATCCAAGATTACGTCTACGTGGGATATCTTTATATGCATCTTCATTAATAACATATGATATCTTGCCGTGACGTGGTTTTTGAAGTCCAGTGATACCATATACAAGTTCACTTTGACCATTGCCTTCAATACCAGCGATACAAACTATTTCTCCTGCCCTAACTTTAAAACTGACATCATTAACAACTAGTTTTCTTTTTGTTTTAGACCACATTGAAAGGTTTTTTACTTCTAAAACAGTATTACCAGGTTTACATGGAGTCTTTTCAATATTTAAATCTACTTTACGACCAACCATTAATTCTGATAGTTGTTCTTTTGTAACTGAAGCCACATCGTATGTTCCCATGTACTTACCCTTACGAAGGATTGTACAACGATCTGCTACTTGTTTTATTTCATTAAGTTTATGTGTTATGAAAAGAATTGATTTACCACTATTAGCCATTTCTCTCATGATAAATAGTAATTCATCTATTTCTTGAGGGGTTAGTACTGCTGTTGGTTCATCAAAAATTAAAATATCATTATCACGATATAACATCTTTAGGATTTCAACTCTTTGTTGCATTCCAACACTAATGTCTTCAACTTTCGCATCAAGGTCAACCGCAAGTTTATAGTCTTTTGACAATTGTTCTATTTTTTGACGCGCTTTCTTCTTTAAAAGAAATCCACATTTCGTGGTTTCAGCACCTAATATAATATTATCTAAAACAGTAAAAACATCTATAAGTTGAAAATGTTGATGGACCATTCCAATACCTAATGCATTAGCATCGTTAGGATTATTGATTTTGACAGGTTTTCCATCTTTTAATATTGTTCCACCATCAGGAGTATTAAGACCAAATAGTACTCCCATAAGAGTTGATTTACCCGCTCCATTTTCACCAAGTAGAGCATGAATTTCCCCTTTTTTTAGTTGTAAAGTAACATTATCATTAGCTATTATACCAGGAAATTCTTTTGTTATGTTTAACATTTCTATTATATAATTGTCACTCATATATTCTCCTTTTTTGAAAAAATGGCTACTAAATTACTAGTAGCCATTTAATTTTGCTTTATAAACTATTTAATGTATTCTAATTTAACGTTAGAATAAGTTTTAGTTTCTGCACCTTCAGGATTGTCATCAATAGATACTTTACCAGCCTTTATTTTTTTGAATAGTTCATTGTATTGTTCTACTGAGAAATTCTTTAATGACCATGTATCAGTAGGAAGACTAACTGCATCTTTGTCAGCACCTAATGATGTAGTTGTTCCACCAATTGTACTCCATTTGTCAGTGAAGAATGCATCTAGGGCATCCATTGCACCTTCTCTTAAGCCTTTTGTTGCTGATGTAATTACAGTTTCAGATTGAGAAGATTGGTCAACGTCTACACCGATAACTTTTTTACCATTTTCAAGTGCAGCAGTGAATGCACTATTACACATTGAACCACCACAAGCGAAAACAACTTCTGTGCCAGTTGAATACCAACCTTTTAATAATGTTACAAGTTCAGGACTTGCTGAGAAGCTTGCACCATATAACCAGCTATATTTCATGTTAACAGTAATTCCTTTTTCTTTTGCTGCATCATTTGCACCTTGAATATAACCATATCCAAATCTTTGACAAGCAGGGTTAGTACCACCGCCGCCGCCTGAGAAGCCAAGTTTAGTATAGCCTTCCATAACTGCAGCATATCCAGCTAAATACCCAGATTGTTCTTCTTTAAATACGATTCCAGCAACATTTGCAAGAGGAGTTCCTACTTCTGCACCTTGTTCATTAACTTTGTCAGTTAATGTCCAACCATCAATAAATACAAATTTAACTTCAGGAAGTTCCATAGCAGCTTTTCTTAATGATGATGCTTGCATAAAGCCAGCAGCAACAATAATTTTAGCGCCATTGTCGGCAGCTTTCTTCATTGCATTATATCTATCTTCATCAGTAGCACTATCACCATTTGCAGGTTGATAATATTTATAAGACTTATTATTTTCTTTTCCGTATCTCTTAATACCTTCCCAAGTTCCTTGGTTAAATGATTTGTCTTTTAATTGACCGATATCAGTTACAAAACCAATTTCATATTTTCCATCTGCAGATTCCATAGTGTCAGGAATTGCATCATAATCGTAGCCTTTAGTATTACCTTTATCAGGTTTACAAGAAGCTACACTGAATAAGAACATCACAGCTAAAATAGTTAAAATTACTCTTTTCATATTTTCCTCCATATTTTTTTGTTGGATTTTTCACCAACACAAAGATTATAACAAATCTATTTTTATTTTGCAAGCATTTTATTACTTTTCTATTATTTTTTTTACATTTGCACTATTTTCTTTAATTAAATTAAAGACTTTCGCCAGTGGTTCTCCATCAACTAAAGCATGAGAAACTGTAATATTAAGGGTTAAAGTGTATCTACCATCTTTTTCAGTAAACTTACTCCAACAAATACGCGGAACTGATAACGACTCAATATTACCACTTGGAATTGGATGTGTGAAAGCATCAAATTCAAGCCATGGTAAGCATGTCAAATAAAATACATTATATTCAGTGGTGTTGTAAGCATCAACAACCGTTAATTGAGGTTTTTTCTTTTCGATTTCTTTATGAGCGTCAACATAAAATTTATAATAGTTAAAACTCATTTTATTACTACCATTTTCAAAACTGCCTCCTGCCGTTTTAATGGTATAAGTTGGATGAATTACATCATATAAACGAACATCACCATCAACAACCCGTAATCTCATTTCTTCTACTTCATTTAGACTTTTTGACACTATATATAAAAAGTTAATAAAAAATGAAGTTTTGGTTATTTTTGAAAATTTTACTACTTCTGTTACGTCAATAGTTGTATCTATTCCATAACATGGATTTGAGAATGATGAAAACCAGTTGTACTGTTTACTTCTTTTCCAATTTTTTACATCAATTATTTTGTACATAAATTACCTCCTATTTTCAATAATTATTTTATCAAATTTTGAAAGCAATGTAAAGAAAAACATATCATTTTGTAAAATGATATGTCTTCAAGGATATTATATTTATTCTTTATTAATATTTAAGATTGATACGGCATCTGTAATTGTCTTTTCAAAAGCTTCCATACCATATTTATCAACTTCAGTTTTATTTTTTTCACCATGGGTTAAACAACCGGCACCACCAATACAGCCACCGATACAAGCCATACCTTCAATAAAGTTTGCATCAAGTACATTCTTATTCTTTCTAAGTAAGGCCATCTTGCATTCTTCAATGCCATCACATGGAATTGCTTTTAAAACAAAGTCATTTATGTTAGCTTCTTTTAGTCCTTCTGCCATAGCATCTGATAACCCACCAGAACGTGCGAAGATTCTTCCATAATATGATGCATTATCTAATATATCTTCTTCAAGAGTTGTAATATCAAGGTCCTTACTGTCAAATAAAGCTTGTAATTCTTCAAATGTTAAAACTTCATCAACATAAGGTCTTACTTCTTCTTGTTGGATTTCCATCTTTTTAGCTGTACAAGGACCGATAAAAACAATTTTACTATTTGGATCGTTTTGTTTAATATATTTAGAAATAGTTGCCATAGGTGATAAATTATGTGATAAATATTGTTTTAGGTTAGGAAATTCTTTTTTCAAGTAAGCCACAAAGGCTGGACAACAACTACTTGTTAAAAATCCTTTTTCAGCAAGTTCTTTAGCCTCAGACATCGCTACCATATCAGCACCAAGAGCAGCTTCAATAACGGTATAAAAGCCTAAGTTTTTAAGACCCGTTATAACTTGACCTAATTTCGCATAATTAAATTGACTAGAAATTGAAGGAGCTACTACAGCATATACTTTGTATTTAGTATTGTTTTCGCTTTTTTTAATAATGTCAATAACATCAATAATAAATGATTTATCAGTGATTGCTCCAAAAGGACATTGGTATACGCATGCACCACAAGCAATGCATTTATCATTATTAACTTTCGCCTCTTTATTTTCACCCATAGTTATAGCTTTTACTTTACATGCTACTTCACAAGGGCGTTTATAATTATGGATAGCACTATATGGACAAACTTTCGCACAGGCGCCACATTCTACACATTTTGTTTTATCGATTCTTGCGACATGGTTATTATCAAATGAAATAGCACCACGTTTACATGCAGCTTCACATCTATGAGCTAAACAGCCTCGACATGCATTAGTTACATCATATCCACCCATTGGGCATTCATCACAAGCAATATCTATTACCTCAATTACGTTTGGATTATTGCGATCCCCACCCATTGCTATTTTCACTCTTTCAGCAATAATAGCACGTTCTTTATATACGCAGCAACGCATTGTTGGAACATTACCAGAAATTATTTCTTTCGGAATATCTAAGATATGATCATATAGAGTTTCATTCCAAGCATATCTTGCGACTTCACGCAATACTTCATATTTTATATATTGGACTTTTGTGTCAAACTTTCTCATATATTCACCAATTAAAAGTAACTTACTTTTATCCTTTTACCCATTTGTTTTAAATACTTTGATAATTCCTCAACTAAATTCATTTTTATACTAAAGTTGATTGGTAAGTCTGGATTTTGGTGAGCAGGGTTAATTGCTCTACCTACATAAAAGTTAATGTCCGTAGCTTCTTCAAATAACATTCTACTAATTAAAGAAGCACCATCTTTTTTAAAGCACCAATCATCATATAATTTATTCTCACCAACATAGTCTTTAGCATATTCCACAACCTTATTAATTGTGATAACTCCTTCTGTTACTAAGTCAACGCCTTCAATTTTTGCAGTAGGAGGAATATTTGAATTTTCGAAATTAAGAGATGCAACTAGTGGCTTACCTAAATACTTGGAAACGATTGATGAAGTAGTGCCACCACAAACAATGTGCTTACCTTCTTTTGCGAAGAAAAGAGCCATCATTCTATTGCAGTCATTACGATCAGATGGAGGACCAAACAAAATATTAACCGGCTCTCTTTTTCTAATTTTTACTACACATGCAGTAGCATCATCACCAGGTGCACCGCCATATAGTTTATCGCATTCATCAATTAACATTGTTGACATTGTTTTAGCGGTATAACCACCACAATTAATGTCTTTCATATATTCAGCAATATCGCTAAGTTTCCAACCAAAATTATAAGCTATGCCGATTCCTGCGTGAGGGCAACCATCACTCATCGCAATTATTACATCATTTTCTTCTAATTTTATTTGTGTCTTATAGATTTTTTTACCACCAATAATTAATTCAGATTTAGGATAGTCATAAATTTCATTATTTCTTAAGAAAATCATTTGAGGATTATCATATTGAATTAATTCAGCACTTTCATTATTTTTGATATGAATGATTGAAAATGTTGAGTAAGCAACACCTCTAACTGAACAAATAGGAAGAGTTGCTGCAATCGTGTCAACACATGACTCAAGTGATAAACCAGCAGAAATCATTGTGGAAATGATTTTAGAAGTAAGGGTTGATAGAATGCTTGCTTTTACGCCACTACCAAGCCCATCAGCAAGAACTATAATCGTCGAACCATCTTCTTGTTCGATGACATCCATATGGTCTCCGCATAACTCTTCTCCTGCGTGATTAATACTTTTATAACCAATATCTGCACATAGATTATTCATTCGTAATTGACTCCTTTAATTTAGTAAGAGCAATTTTGGTTTCTGCTGCTGTTTCACCTAGAAGTGAAGCAATTTCTTGAACAATTCGCATTTGCTTGTCAACCACTTTATCGGCAATTTCTACAGTTTGTTTGCTTATTGATTCTTTCTTGCTCTTTTCTAGAGTTGCTTCAGTCACATCACGCATAATGCAAATCAATAGGTGATAATTTATATCATAAATAATTGATTGTTCAACATATTTATCATATTCAGCAAGATAAATTTTCTCATTTTTAATATTTTGTTTAGTATCTAAAACTTTAATGAAAGGTACTGGGTCAAGAATTCTTACAACTTGATCACCTAAAATATCAGAGTCATTCCTAATATTTAAAATCTTTTTAGCTGCTGAATTAATTTGTTGAACTTCAAATTTTTCATTTAAGACAATTAACCCATTTGGAGTGTTACTAACAATACAGTCAGAAAAGCTTTCAGCCTTTTCTTTTAAGTAAGGTAGGCACATTGATATTTCTGCTTTACCTTGATAAATAGCAATTGCCTTATCATGACAAGTATTATAGCCACATGAACCACAGTTTAACTCATCACTCTTTTTAGTTTTTCCCATTTGTTTCATTATTTGGGTTATTTCATATTCAGTCGGCATTACACTCGTAACTTTAATTGGTGCAAAGTTCTTTTGATAGAATAAGCTATTTTCTTGAGCTACTTCAAAGTCTTTAGAACCTGCGTACTTATTAACAAGTAAATAATCCTTTAAATGTGAATTATGATGTTTTTCAATTATTGGACCAGCAATACAGCTACCATGACATGCGGACATTTCGATAAAACATTTAGTTATTTTACCTGCTTCAATATCTTTTAAAGCTGCAATACAATTTTCAGTACCATCAACAGACATATAGGCATAACCTGGAGCATCACAAGCCATTGTCTTTAAGATACCACCAGTAGTTGGAAATAATCTTGTTTTACTATGTTCATTTATTTCTTGATCTACTGCTTCTTCAAGTTCAATATGCTCTTCTCTCAACCAGTTTGATAATTCCTCAAAAGTTAAAACACAATCCACAATCCCTTCATATCGGTCGGCTTCATCTTTTTTCGCAACACATGGTCCAATAAATATTGTTTTCGCGTCAGGATGACGCTTTTTAATATCTGTACAATGTGCTTGCATAGGACTCATAACATTAGCAAGATATTTTAATTCATTTGGAAAGTACTTTTGAATTAATAAGTTTACAGAGTGACAACATGAAGAAATTAAAATATCATTGAATCCTTCTTTTAAAATCTTGTCATACTCATTTTTAACAAAGGTTGCTCCCATTGCGGTTTCTTCTACATCATAGAAGCCTAATTTCTTTAAAGCTTTACGAATAGATTCAATTCCTATACCATCATAATTAGCAATAAATGATGGAGCAATACTTGCAATAACTGGAACATTTAGATTTAAAAGCATCTTGGCTTTTTCAATTCCATCAACTATTTGTTTTGCATCTTGTGGACAAACAACAAAGCATTGACCGCACAAAATACATTCATTATCAACAATATGAGCTTGGTTAGCTGAGAATCTAATTGATTTTACTGGACAATGCCTAATACATTTATAACAATTTTTACAATTAGATTTTTTTAAAGTTAAATAACTCGCCATTTTCTTCACCTCTTGTTATTTAATAAGGGGAGCGACCTTTTCATCCCATAATTTTTGAATACTATCTACGGTAATTCCCGTATAGATATCATCATTAATAAAGATTGTCACACCTATACGGTTACATTTACCTGCACAAAAGCTACCTGATAGTAAGATCTTATCACTTAAATTTTCACTTTCAATTTTTTTTGACAAAAATTCAACAATCTCTGGTGCTTTTTTAAGAAAACAAGAACTTCCTATACATACTTTTATTTCGATCATTTCTTTAATCTTCCTAATACTTCTTTTTCAAAAAATTCATTTACAGTTTCAGGAGATACAGAATATAATTCATCATTTACAGTCACACATACTCCACATTGACACTTACCCATACAGAAAGTACCATTTAATTCTACTTCATCACCTAAGTTATTTTTTGCAATTAAATATTGTAATTGTTCAACTACTTGTCTAGATCCTTTAATATGGCATGAACTACCGATACATACAGTTACTTTAATCATTTTAATTTCCTCCTAATACTATTCGTAATCTACTACATTAACCCAAGAAAGTAAGAATTCTCTTTCTTTCTCGTTGCCTTTAACTGATTGTGAAGCCGCAACAATTGGAAGCCATCTTTGGATATCTTTCTTTGATACATCGCTCTTTTCACAGTAAACTTCTAAATATTTTTCAGCACTAGTTAAATCACCTGATAACCAGAATAAAAGATATGTTCTTGCGGCATCGGCACAAGGATTTCCTTGAGTTGCATGTGACCAGTCAATGATGTAAGCTTTACCATCATCAGCGATAATGACATTAGATGGGTTGAAATCACCATGACATAGAGCATTACCTTTAGGCATACTTTCTAGACGTGTGTGTAAATCATATTTAGTAGTAGCGTTGATATCAGCTAAATTAATTTTACGATTCATTTTATCTTTAAGTTTAGTAAGAAGTGGGCAAGTATTAGCTTGAACCATTAGTTGTAATTCAACAAATTTAGCCATATACTCATCTTTTTTCTTAGGGAATTTTTCCATTAATTGTGCTAATGTATTACCTTTTATGAATTCAGTAACGATAGCCCATTTACCATCAACCATAGATATTTCTTCGATTTTTGGAACGTTAATATCTAATTCTTCAACTCTTGCTTGGTTTAAAGCTTCGTTTAAAATATCAGCTTTTGAGTAGTTTTCATTGAACACTTTAACACATTTATCGCCATCTTTATAGATAGTTTTTGCATTTCTAACAGCTATAATTTTTTCTAGATTCATACTTTTTTCCTCGCTTTCTATTTAACTATTCTCTTATCTTTTTTATAAAGTTTTTTAAAATCATTCTTATCTTCTGTGATAAAATCATTCTCATCTTGAGTTGGAACAGCTTTTTCGACAAATGTTTTGCCATAATATGCATTTAAGTACATTTGTTTAATTTCACTCATTAGAGGATATCGAGGGTTAGCACCTGTGCATTGGTCATCAAATGCTTGTTCAACCATTGCATCTAGACGATCTAAGAAATCTTTTTCATCAGGTACATAATCTTTAATTGTAGGTTTAATACCAATTTTAACTTTTAATTCATCAATAGCTTTAATTAAATTTTCAACTTTTTCTTGATCAGTTTTTCCACCGAAGCCTAAAGCTTCACTAACTTCGGCATAACGTCTTAATGTATGTGGATGATCATATTGAGGGAAAGTACCCATCTTAGCAGGAACTTCGGCTGAATTAAATCTAATTACTTCATCGATCATTAGAGCGTTTGCAATACCGTGAGGTAAATGATGGAAGGCACCAAGTTTATGAGCCATAGAGTGACAAACACCTAGGAATGCATTTGCGAAAGCCATACCTGCCATTGTTGCAGCATTAGCCATTTTTTCACGTGCTTCAGGATCATGTGGACCATCATTGTATGCTCTAGGTAAATATTCAAATATTACTTTTAATGCTTGAATTGCTAAACCATCAGTATAGTCAGTTGCCATAAGTGATGCATAAGCTTCAAGACAGTGTGTAACAGCATCAATACCAGATGCAGATGTTAAGCCTTTAGGAGCTGTCATATGGAAGTCAGCATCAACAATTGCCATCTTAGGTAATAATTCATAATCAGCAAGTGGATATTTAACACCTGTTGCCTCATCAGTAATAACCGCAAATGGAGTTACTTCTGAACCTGTACCAGCTGATGTTGGAATAGCAATAAAGTATGCTTTTTCACCCATCTTAGGGAATGTATAAATACGTTTACGAATATCCATGAAACGCATTGCCATATCTAAGAAGTCTACTTCTGGATGTTCATATAATACCCACATAATCTTTGCAGCATCCATAGCAGAACCGCCACCTAAAGCAATAATGCAGTCAGGCTTGAATGATGTCATTTGTTCAGCACCACGTTTTGCACATGCAAGTGTTGGGTCAGGTTCTACATCAAAGAATACAGCATATTCCATATCCATTTCTTTTAGTTTTTCAATAATTGGGTTTGCATTACCATTAGTATATAGGAATCTATCAGTTACGATAAATGCACGTTTTTTATTCATTACATGTTTTAATTCATCTAAGGCAACTGGTAAGCAGCCTTTCTTAATATAGACTTTTTCTGGAACTCTAAACCAAAGCATATTTTCCCTTCTTTCGGCAATAGTTTTAATATTGATTAAGTGTTTTACACCAACGTTTTCTGAAACACTGTTTCCACCCCATGAACCACAACCTAAAGTTAGTGATGGTGCAAGTTTAAAGTTATAAATGTCACCAATACCACCTTGAGATGAAGGAGTATTAACAAGAATACGACAAGTTTTCATTCTTTCAGAGAATTCTTTAAGTTTTTCTTGTTCGGTTATTGTATTTAGATAAATTGAGGAAGTGTGACCATAACCACCATCAGCAATTAATCTTTCAGCTTTTTGGAAAGCATCTTCAATGTCTTTCGCATGATACATTGCTAGAACTGGCGATAGTTTTTCATGAGCAAATTCTTCTGATAAATCAACTGATTCAACTTCACCAATTAAAATCTTAGTACCTTCTGGAACATTAACATGAGCCAAACTAGCAATTGTTGCGGCTGATTGACCTACGATTTTAGCATTTAAAGCACCATTAATAATAATTGTCTTACGTACTTTATTTAGTTCTTCTTCATTTAAGAAATAGCAACCACGATTCATAAATTCATCTTTAACAGCTTCGTAAACGCCATCTAAAACGATTACTGATTGTTCAGATGCACAAATCATACCATTATCAAAAGTTTTTGAATGAATGATTGAGTTAACTGCAAGTACGATGTCTGCACTGTCATCAATGATAGCAGGAGTGTTACCTGCACCAACACCAACTGCAGGTTTACCAGATGAATAAGCAGCTCTAACCATACCAGGTCCACCAGTAGCAAGAATAATATCGGCTTCTTTCATAACTGTATTTGTAAGTTCAAGACTTGGAACATCAATCCAGCCAATGATTCCTTCAGGGGCACCAGCAGCAACGGCAGCTTCTAGTACTATTTTTGCGGCAGCAATTGTTGATTTTTTAGCTCTTGGATGTGGGCTAATAATAATGCCGTTTCTAGTCTTTAATGCAAGTAATGATTTGAATATTGCAGTTGAAGTTGGATTTGTTGTTGGAATAACTGCAGCAATAACTCCGATTGGTTCTGCTACTTTTTTAATACCATAAGCTTTGTCTTCTTCAATAACACCACAAGTTTTTTCATAGCGATATTTATTGTAAATATACTCTGAAGCATAATGGTTTTTAATAACTTTATCCTCTACAACACCCATCCCTGTTTCCTCTACTGCCATTTTAGCAAGTTCAATACGTGCCTTATTTGCAGCAAGAGAAGCTGCTAAGAAGATTTTGTCAACTTGTTCTTGTGTGTAAGTTGCATACTTCTTTTGAGCATTTCTAATTTCAGCAAGTCTTTGTGATAGTGTCTCTAGACTATCAACTACTAAATAATCTTTTTTCATAACCTTTGTTCTCCTTTTTAATTATTATTTATTTCAACTGCAAGCATTGTTAATAACGATGTTATATCAACATTTTTCACATTTATTTTTTCATCTACATCTAATTTTTGATTTGTAAAATTTAGAATGCCTTTAATTCCACTACCAGCAATTAATTGGCATACTTCTTTTGCACTATCTGATGAAACAGCTAGTACTCCAATTTTGACATTATTTTCCATACAAAATTTTTGAACATTGTCGATGGACTGTACTTGAAGATCCCCAAAAGCTTTGCCAATTTTATTTTTGTCATTATCAAAGATACCTATTATCTTAAAGCCTTGGTCTTTAAAGCCTTGATACTTGACTAATGCTTCGCCAATTTTTCCTGCTCCAACTACAATCACATTTGTTACGTCGTCAGTTCGAACCAAGCGTTCTAAATCGGTTTTTAATTCTTCAGTTACATACCCTATTTTAGGTTTGCCATTACCGGAAATTAAGTTTAAGTCTTTTCTAACTTGTACTTCACCAAGATTTAAATCGGTTGCCATCATTTTGGAAGATACCATTTTTACATCAAGGTTTACAAGTTGATTTAAATAATTAAGATATAGTGGAATTCTTTCAACCACTGACCTTGGTATTTTCTTATTACACATATAAAAAGCATCCTTTCTACAAATATTATACCAAAAAACATAACATTTGTAAAATACTAAAACAGTATATCGATATATCATTATCGATATACTAGTATTTATTTATAACTGTTTTTACGTTTACTCTCACAAAGTTTGGTTATAAATTCATTATCTAGGTTACTTAACACATATGATTTTCGGTATATTAAAACATCTTTATATTTTTTAACATTATCAGCACATGCTTTTTGAATTAATCCATATCGTTTAAGTGTAATTTCTGGTATTGGTGATACCCACATAAAAGTATTAGCATTACTTGCTAGAAGTTCAAACTGGCTAGCTCGTTCAAAAACAAAAATTCTTTTATTAATACCTTCACTAAAGGCACTCTTAGATACTTCAGTAACAGGAAGAGAAGGAACATATGGATCACCATGAGCAATTTCCATCAAGTCTTTTAAGTCTTGTTGCGTAATCTCAGTTAGTTTTGCTAAAGGGCTATCATTATTAAATACTAAAACATAATTAAATTCATTAATTAGTTCATAATTTAATTCTTTTTTATCAAATAATTCCTTAAAATATTTATCATGTTCAGCATAATATCTAACTATACCTAATTTATAGTTCTCTTCCATAATATTATGAATTACCCGATAAGCATTTGTTTCTTTATAAAAAGCTTCAATATTATCAATATTATTTAACGTTTTAGAAAATTCCACAAAAGCATTAGAAACATAACTGGCTCTTGGCACGGCAATTGAAAAAACGTTTTTCTTTTGTTGACCTTTAAATATTTTTTCCATTTCATCAAACTGATTTAATAGTCTTTTACTATATTCAACTAAACGTTCACCATCAGGGGTTAGGGCAATTCCTTTTTTTGTACGTTCAAAAATTGTAATACCAAGATCACTTTCCAAGTCTTTTATGGCTCTAGAAACATTGGGTTGAGCAACATAAAGTCGCTCGGCAGCTTTACTAATTGAACCTGTTTCTGAAACAGCGATTGCATACTTTAAGTGTAAAATATTCATATGTGTAATCTCCTAACATTCAAATTTATTGATAATATTTCCTTCTAGGTCCTTCCAATAAAAGACTTTATCAACAACTACCATGTAACCATGATAACTATTCTCTTTAGGAATTGAGACAGAACCTGGATTCATGTGTACATAATTATCATACTTATCACATTTTTGAACATGCGTATGACCTGAAAGTACAACATCAATTCCTTTAAAAGGAATGTTTTCTACATCATATAAGTGGCCGTGTGTGGCAAAAATCGTTAAATCGTTAATTGTTAAAATCATATAATCTGCCATTATTGGAAACTCTAAAACCATTTGGTCTACTTCACTGTCACAGTTTCCTCTTACACTAATAATTTTATCTTTATATTCATTAAGTAATTTAATTAATTCTTTTGGATTATAATCATTCGGTAAATCATTACGAGGGCCATGATATAGGATATCCCCTAAAAAAATAACCTTATCTGGTTCTTCTTTTTTTATTTGTTCTATTAATTTTTTTCCATAATAAAGGGATCCGTGAATATCTGATGCAATTAACCATTTCATATTTGTACTTTATCTCCTAACTAATATATTTTATCATATTATTAAATGAATTGCAATTATTAAGAAAAAATAACCTCTATATTGAGAGGTTATTTTCCAAGTTATTATTTATATTTTTCTATTATGGTTTTTTCGCTAAAAGTATCAGTTTCATATTCCGTTTTTTCATAAACATATACTTTTAAATTTTCTGGTTTTTTTACCATAAAGGCTTGTGAACTTATGTATTTAAGCGATTTAGGCAAAACAATTTCGCCACATAAACCTGACTGTTGAAAAGCAGCGTATCTAATTTCTTCTAATCCTTCCACAAATTTTACGGTTTTTAAACTTTCTTTAAAGACAAATGTAGCAGACCCAATTACTTTTAAGTTCTTGCCTAAAATTATTTGTTCTAAATTTTCATACCAAGTAAAAATTACATCATTGATCTCATCGATATCATCATCTACAATAACATTTTCTACACATTCTATTAAGTTTTTAGCTATGCGTTTTCCATTTTTTTCGATGACTTCTGTAATTTGTGATAATTTAACTGGTGATTTTTTACTTTCAAAATTATTTGTTTTTGAAGTGCTTTTATCTTTTTCTTTTCTTAGAGCTCGTTGTTTTCCGGTTTCACCATTTACTTCAATTAGACTATGGAAACTATCATCATAATATATCGTATTTTTGGAAACAGTAACTTTCAATAAAGTCGGAAGTTTCACATCAAAAGCGTGATGTTTTATCTCTTTTAAAGAATTAGGTAATGTAATGTTTCCTGTAATACCAGTTTCATAAAAAGCATTAGTTTCAATTACCTCAAGCCCTTCTACAAAATTAACTACTTCAAGATTTCTTAACATATTAAATAATTCTTTAGGTATCACTTTTAAGTTTTTACCTAAAGTTATTTGTTTTAATTTACTACAGTTCATTAAAGCATTAGGACTAATTTCAATTACTTTATCATCTATTAAAAGTTTAGTACAAACATTAGGAACTTTAGTAACCAAATAGCCCTTACCAAGTTTAGTTTTTTCACATATATCAAGAATGTTATACACTTTATTAGGATCTTCTTTTTGATCTTTTGGTTCTTCTACTTTGGTTTTGACGGTATTTTTTGTTTTAGTTTCTGTTTTTGTAACTTTTGATGGTGTACTTTCATTTGGTACCTCAACATAAACAAATGGTTTAAATTTATGTGTGCGAGTAGGTAAATCTAATTTTTTCCATAGTAAATCTAAATCTTTTTCGGTAAGATCTTCTTCATATTCTTTCATCGCATTATCCATAATTAGATTAAATTCACTATTCCAACCATTTTGATTAAACTTTTCATATCTTGAAACAAAGTAATCGTTTACTAAAAATATACAAAAATTAGCGATAGTATATAGTCTATCATCAAACGGTTTACGATATCGATCATTATTTATAGTACGATTAACTTCAATTTGTTTACTATATTCATGCAATTCTAAATCTTTATTATTATATGTATTTTTAATAAACTCCTCATTATTTATCAAAAAAGTAGTTAACATATCTCTTTTGACATTTAATTGTTCATTAACAATATAAGATACACGTATACTTTTTACATCATTTTCGACAAGATATGAGTAATAGTATAAACTAAGATCAACTGCTTTATTATAATTGTCATGTATTTTTTTGAAGTTTTCTAAATGTTCTTTTAATTTAGGGTATTCTATTTTAATTATTTCATTAGATATTCCAAGAAGTTTAGAATCTATTAAATTAAATTCATGTAATAAAATTTCTAAAATCACAGTCCAATTGATGATGAAATTCTTATCCTTTTTAAACAAATAATTTATAATAATGCATGATAACATTGTTACCACAATACTAAGTAACATAAAACCTCCTAAAAGTTGAAAAAAGCTAATGACACTACTAGCTTATTCGCCAGATGTCATTAGCATAATTATGCGGTTTTGTTTCAACTATAAATACAAGGAAACTCATTATTTCCCATTATATTTAATTTTATTATTTAACAGTTGGACCTGCTTTAACTAAAGCTTTACCAGCTGGGTTACCTTCATATTTAGCGAAATTCTTAACGAATCTGCTTGCTAAATCTTGAGCTTTTTCTTCCCATTTAGATGGATCAGCATAAGTATCACGTGGATCCAAAATCTTAGGATCAACGCCTGGAAGAGCTGTAGGTACTTCAAAATTGAAATGAGGAATCATCTTAGTAGGAGCATTTAGAATGTCACCATTAAGGATTGCATCAATAATTCCACGAGTATCACGAATAGAAATACGTTTGCCAGTTCCATTCCAACCAGTGTTAACAAGATATGCTTTCGCTCCACTCATTTGCATCTTCTTTACTAATTCTTCTGCATATTTAGTAGGATGTAATTCTAGGAATGCTTGTCCGAAACATGCTGAGAAAGTTGGAGTAGGTTCAGTAATACCACGTTCAGTACCAGCAAGTTTTGCAGTAAAACCAGATAAGAAATAATATTGAGTTTGTTCAGGTGTTAAAATTGATACTGGAGGAAGTACTCCAAATGCATCAGCAGAAAGGAAGATAACGTTCTTTGCTGCTGGAGCTGATGATATTGGACGAACGATATTCTTAATGTGATCAATTGGATATGATACGCGTGTATTTTCAGTTACGCTCTTATCAGCGAAATCAATTTTTCCATCTTTATCTAATGTAACATTTTCAAGTAATGCATTACGTTTAATTGCATTGTAGATATCAGGTTCAGATTCTTTGTCAAGGTTAATAACTTTCGCATAGCATCCACCTTCAAAATTGAAGACACCATTGTCATCCCATCCGTGTTCATCATCGCCGATTAATAAACGTTTAGGATCAGTTGATAAAGTTGTTTTACCAGTTCCTGATAGACCGAAGAAAATAGCAGTATTTTTACCTTCCATATCAGTATTAGCTGAACAATGCATTGATGCAATACCTTTTAGTGGTAAATAGTAGTTCATCATTGAGAACATGCCTTTTTTCATTTCGCCACCATACCAAGTATTGATAATAACTTGTTCACGACTAGTAATATTAAACATTACACAAGTTTCTGAATTTAAACCTAATTCTTTATAATTTTCAACTCTTGCTTTAGATGCATTATAAACGATGAAGTCAGGCTCAAAGTTTTCTAATTCTTCAGCAGTTGGTTTAATAAACATATTTCTAATAAAATGAGCTTGCCAAGCAACTTCAACGATAAAACGTACAGCCATACGAGTGTCTTTATTAGCACCACAGAAAGCATCAACTACAAATAAACGTTTATTTGAAAGTTCCCTTAAAGCTAATTTTTTAACTTCTGCCCAAGTAGCCTCACTTGCAGGATGGTTATCATTTTTGTATTCATCTGAAGTCCACCAAACTGTGCCTTTAGAGTTTTCATCCACTACAATGTATTTGTCCTTAGGAGAACGACCAGTATAAATGCCTGTCATTACATTTACAGCACCAAGTTCACTTACTTGACCTTTTTCATAACCTTCAAGAGTTGGTTTAGTTTCTTCTTCAAAAAGCATTTCATAAGATGGATTATAGACGATTTCTTTTACGCCATTAATACCATATTTTGATAAATCTATATTTTTCATGTATTCCTCCTATTAAGTTACAAAAATTGCAACTTTTCTTCCAATTATATTATATCATCATTTTTCTTTTTTTTCAAATATTGTAATTATTTTTTTAAATGATAACGTTTTCACGAAATACGCATTAAATTTTATTAACAAAAGAAAAGACTAGCCTCCTAGCCTTGTTAAATCAGACAAAATTAATTTCTTGTTAATTTTGAACCACCCGATAATTTTTTGTTCTCAATAGTAGGATTACCTGAATAATACATATTACTTGAGCCAGATAATTCGACACTTAATTTATTATTAACAGTAATTTCTAAATATGATGCACCACTCGCGTCTACTTTTGCTTCATTTATAATAAATAAATGATCCATTAATTTAGATGCACCCGATAAATTAGCACTTAATCTTTCTGCCTTACCTGTTACTTCTAATCTTGAGGCACCTAAAAGTGTCACATTCATAGTTTCGCCTTCAACATCTTTAAATACTCCATTTGAGGCTTCTGATAAAACTAACTTAAAGTTTTCCATCTTTGCATTATTTCCTTCAATCGTTGAGGCACCTGAAAGGGTAGCATCTAAACTATTAATTTTTCCATTTCCTAATATAGCAACATTACTTGCATCATGCATATCTATTGTTAATGTTTCGATATCCTCTTCTACATTAATTATTGCATTAATATAATATAAGAAATAACTTTCAAGATTATATCCATACACATTAATTGTGACTTCGTTTGTTGCATATTTTTCAGTTTTTCCACCAATTATTTCAATTTTATCATTATCACTTGTAACATTTACGTAATCAAATAATCTTTCTTGAGCAGTGATTGTGATAAGTTCTTTTTCTGATGGAATAATATTTAAAGTAGTTTTTATTGAATTATCATTCTTTAAATATACATCTTTTATTTTTAAAATAGTTCCTTTTATATCTTTATATTCTTTAGTTATAACATCTCCTGTTATTTTAACTTCATGTTTAGTTAATGCAATATTACATGATGTTAAAACAAAAAGAGCACATAAGCTTATCAAAATCATTATTTTTTTCATGTTCTTACCTCGTTATAATAATTTCCTAAAAATTATACCAAATTAAGTTTAAAAGTGCAAGAAAAAGCCTTTATTTAACTTTTCTACCAACAGAAAAAGTCAGTTTTTGAAAACTGACTTTTTTTACTCTTATTTAATTATTACTTAAAATCTTTAACCGCTTGATCAGAGCCATAAATTACCCATTTACCAGCTACTACAACACCTGATTCATAACCGTTCTTTTTAGCATAATCTTGAACTTTAGAACTTGAATCTTTAGCTTGTGATTTTTCAGCAAATAATATAGCTACTAGTGATTCAGCATTTTTGTCATCTTTAGATTTTGAACATGTTAAAACTGTTTCAACACCATTAACACCTAGTAATTTTAAAGCTGCAGGAATGATGGTACCATCTGTAACAACAGTATAGCCTTTACCTTCCATTTTTTCTCTTCCAGCTGCAGCATCTTTAGGTGCACATGAAACTAATGTAAATAAAAATGCCACAACTAATAAAATTGATGATAATCTAAATACTTTTTTCATTTTAATAATCTCCTTCCTCTATTTTTTACATAATAATTATACTCTTTTTGATTCAAAAAATCAATAGTTTTTTACTATTAAGCATTTTTTATAGGCTAGGAAGCACATAGATAAATTTATTATTTTTTACAATTCACTAGTTGCTATATCATTATTTATAACTATTTCCAAATTACCATTTCATTTTATTTTTATATCATTTATAGAGTTCTCAAATTTGTTGTTTCGAAATCAATTGGTCCATATTTACTAGTATATTTAGTCAACACTTCATAAATATATTGGAACAATCTACATATACTTACTATTTAATTATATGCACTGTTCTGTTTGCAATAGGAAATTTTCAATAAACCAATATTCATCAAAATTAGCTATTTTTTCTATTTTTAGGAGTATGATAAATGTACTTAATAACTCCAAAAAGCATAATGATAACGGCGAAGCTCCACGCAACTGGGTCCGCAAAAGCTAATCCTAAAACTGATGATTTAGAGGCATTAATATCAATTGGACCACCATTTATAAGTGATGGTAAAATCAAGCATACTAAAACTCTTGCGATTAACTCGCCAACACCTGCTAAAAATGGATATATTGCTTTTCCAATTCCTTGAAGACTATTTCTAAATACAAATAAAGTTCCTAAAATAAAGTATAGTGACAAATCACAATATAAATACCTATTACCATAAAAAATAGTCATTTCATTTATTTTTTCAGGCGAATAAAACATTCTCATATAACATCCATTTATTGTAAGCAATAATCCAGCACCTGCAAATATTACGTATTCAATAAGCATAATGATTAGAGCTTGTTTGACTCCACTTCTTATTCTTATATAATTTCCAGCTCCATTATTTTGAGCACAATATGAAAGCATTGCGGTACCTAAAGCATTAAATGGACACATTAAAAAGCTATTCAATTTATTGGCAGCACCAAAACCATTTTGGGCACACGCCGAAATTACCTCACCGGTACTTGCTGTATCAAACTTAACAATGACGGCTTGCACAACAATCAATCCCACCGCAAGTACAGAAAATTGAAAAGCAAGTGGCAATCCAAGTTTTAAGTGATATCCCATAAATTTAAAATCACGCTTAAAATGAGATAGTTTTAGACGATATTTAGAATATTTAATAAATGTATAAATAAAACATGAAACAGCCGAAAGAGCTTGGGCAATTACAGTTGCGATGGCGGCACCAAAAACTCCCCACTTAAATACAGCCACAAACAATATATCAATTATGATATTTAGAATTGTCGAAACTATTAAAAAGACAAGTGGCGTAAATGAATCACCAATACTTCTTAAAAACGAACAAATCAAATTATAAAATATTTGAGCAATAGTGCCTAAAAAGATAACCATTACATAAAGCCTTGCGGAAGCATAAATTTCATTTTGAACAGGATTTGAAGAACTAGTTAATCCGATTAGTTTTAGTAATGGATTAATCATTATACAAGCAATAATTGTCATTATAACGCTAATATAAAATGATAACTTTATTTGCATTGCGAAAGACTTTCTTACACCTTCTTCGTCTTTTTGGCCTATTTTATTAGAAGTTACCACTGAAAAGCCCGCTGTACAACCAAATGAAAATTGTAGTACAATAAAAACAATATTAGTTGTATTGTTAACTCCAGCTACTTGATTGCTATTTAAATATTGGCCACAAATTATTGCATCCGTTATCGTATAAATTTGTTGAAATAAATAACTAAGTAAAATGGGAAAAGAAAACCATAAAATTACTTTCCAAATACATCCTTTAGTTAAATCAATTGGTGAAAATAATTTTTTTAATTTATTCATATTTCATCCCTCTATTTTGTAGTAATATTCTAGCACAACTACTAATTCTTTACAAGCATTAATATTATGAATACGATTACACAAATTTACAATAAAATAAAAACACCACATTATACATCTGGCATTCATATTAGAGTAATGTAAATGATTATTGGTAAAATATAGACTGTAATAAAACATTGGTATTAT
>UQAI01000018.1 GCA_900538885.1 uncultured Mollicutes bacterium | reverse complement strand
ATACTCAGAATTAAAATACCTTTGGTAATTTTTGGACTATTAAGGATTATATCATTTTTCATTTTCTTATCTTTTATATTTTTCTAGTTTTAACTCAAGTCCTCCAAGTTCTTCTTTTGTTTCATTTGTTAAAATAATCAAAAAATGATCAATACCATTTTTATAATATTCTTTAATATTTTTCAATTCATCAAATAGCTTATAACTATAAATGCTAATTTCTGGACCTGATTCATTACAACGACCGTTGACAAACATTTCATTATCATATTCATCAATTATCTTATAATTATTATGACTACAAGAACCACAATTTATGCAATTTAAGTTTTTAAGTTTACTTATAAAACAGCCTTTTGAAGTCATTACTTCCATATGACCATAAATAAATACCCCTTTACTAGCATTAGTTGTAACTTTACCTAAAGCAAGTTTATCATTTTTGGATAGTTCATTAGATAAATAAATTACATCTGCATCAGTTTTATCGGCAAATTTTAAGGCATATGAATTTGAAATGTTACAAGTTGGTGAAAGTATCTGATGAGGAGTCATATCACCAAGATTATGAACAATATTTTTTAAAGCTTTATTTTTTTGAATGTTAAAGTGCCTAGCATACATTGTATCGTCATTATCAAATACAGGGAATACACTCAAATACCCATGTTCTTTACACCATAAATATTGTTCCATATTTTGAACAACAAAATCAAACTGGATTTTTTTTTCTTTTTTTACTTGTTCATTATTCTTATTTGCCAAATGATTATTTATAAAACTATTATTAGGCCTATATTCCTTAATAAAGGTATCAATAAACTTTTCAATACCTATTCTTCTTAATGCATTGATATCACTTATTTTTACAAAAGCCAGATGATCATATTTTACTATTATTTTAGATGCACAAAAGAGCTTATCTCCGGTTTTTGATAATTGTTCAATAATTCGTTCTTCATTAAGTGGTTTATCAGCCTTTTCATTTAATAAAATTGATTTAACTATAACTTTTAAATTTTGATATTTGATTTCTAGAGTTAATTCTTTTCCATAATAAATCGATATAATAAACTCTAAATTAAGTTTGTAAAGTTCTTCAGATAGTAAATTATCTGCTTCTTTTGTTTTAACACCATCAATAGTTTTATAAACATCATCGCCTACTTTTACTTTAAATCTACCAGGAATGTATAAATCCTTTCCTCTTTTTTCTAGATTGTTTATGTAAAAGCCAATTTCTTCTTTTCCTTTAATTCTTATTGCGTCACCAACATATAATGGCTTATCTACCACAAGTAAACAACCTGAACTAGATATATTTTTAATTTTGCCGATTAATAAACCTTGGTGATTAACACTGCTTGTATTAATCACTAAGTGATTAGCTTCGTTAAACATATAACCTTTGGTAAAATCCCGGTTAAAGGCAACTTTTAAATCATCTTCTGCATCTATTGTAGTTTTTTTCAAAAGAGCTTTTTTATATGTTGAAACAACTGTATAAACATATGATGCACTTTTCATTCTTCCTTCAATTTTAAGAGAAGTGACACCTAATTTTTCCAGTTCTTCCACATAATTTAAAGTATTTAAATCTTTCATTGAAAGAAGTGAACACATTTTACCTATCGGTTTATTATTTTCCAATAATTGATATTTTTTTCGACAAGGTTGAGCACACTCACCCCGGTTACCACTTCTACCTCCAATCATGTAACTCATCAAACAATTACCTGAATATGCGTAACACAAAGCTCCATGACCAAACACTTCTACCTCAATACCAAGATTAATAATCTTTTTAATTTCTGAGATTGGAGTTTCTCTAGCTAAAATTACTCGGTCAACTCCAAGGTCTAACAATGTTTTCGCACCTCTTTCATTATGAATATTCATTTGAGTTGATGCGTGAATAGTTAAATTTGGAAAATGCTCGCGAATATAACTTAATACGCCTAAATCTTGAACAATTACGGCATCTACTTTATGGCTTGATAAAAAACTTAAATACTCATGTAATTCACTAAATTCATTATCAAAAATAATCGTATTAATCGTAACATAAATTTTCTTACCACGTAAATGAGCATAATGAATTGCTTCAACCATTTCACCATCACTAAAATTAGGAGCTGCTTTACGTGCCCCATAGTTTTTACCACTGATATAAACAGCGTCACAGCCGGCTTGAATTGCAATTTTAAGAATTCTTAAATTACCCGCAGGTGCAAGTATTTCCATCATAACCTCCTTAAGAAGAAAACTTCATCAGTCTATAAATAAACCAATGAAGTTAAAATCTAATTATCTTCTTCTATATTTTCTAATTTTACCTTTTGATCTTTTAAAATATAAAGGATACCAATTGTACCAGGACCACAGTGAGAACCAACCACACAACCAGCTACAGTATCGTAAATATGTTCAACGTGAACATCATTAATTAATTCCATGATTTGAGGAACCTTGTCTTCAGCATGAGTATGGGTAATAAACACAAACTCAGGATCTAAATGTTCAACATCATTTAAGAAAAGTTTTACCATGCCGGCAACAGCTTTTTTCATTGAGCCGATAAACTTTTTACCAACTGACATTTTGCCTTCACGCACAACAATCATTGGTTTAATTCTTAAAATACTACTAATAAAACGAACTGTACCACTACATCTTCCACCTTTATGAAGGTATTCTAAAGTTTCTACTACAAATTGAACTTTTAGGCGTGGGACAATATCGCTCACCTTTTCAGCAATTTCATTAACATTCATACCTTGATCTCTAAAAGTACAAGCTTTTAATACTAGTAAACCAATGCCCGTAGATAGATTTCCACTATCAACACAAACAACGTGACCATCAAAATCTTCTGATACAATTACAGCTGTTTGAAAAGTTGAAGAAAGCTCAGATCCTATCCCTGTATAAAATACGTCATATCCTTCATCCACAAATTTCTTAAAAAAGTCATGAAATTCTTTAGGTGGAACGGTTGATGTTTTAGGCATTTCATTTTTTTCTTGAACTTTTTGATATAATTGATCCAAGTTTATTTCCAAGTTATCTTTATAACTTTCATTTTCAAAATTAATATATAAAGGAATAATCTTAACATCATATTCTTTAATTAATTCAGGTGATAAATCACAAGTACTATCACTTGCGATAATAACTTTTCTATTCATTCTATTTACCTTCCTCTAAAAAACTCTTTTTTCCAAGTGTCGTATCACTTTCAATTTTCTCAATTAAAATATCTCTATACAATTTACCGGTTGCGATAATATCAGTTCCTTTCATAAAAGGATACGTTTCTTTATCAAAGATATAATCAATTACCCCAACACGATAATCAGCATTTTCATCAAGAGCAGTGCCATTAATATAATATGTATTATTAATTATTTTAACACTATTTGTACTATAAACTGCTTCTCCACCATTTGTGAATAAGTTATAAAGGACCTTACCTTTAAGCGTTACCATTTTAACAGTATTATCAAATGGCATTAGTTGGTATATTCGGTTAATTGTAATAGTTTCGTTCTCATTAATTGGGAAAGCAGTTTCCCTAATTCCCCCAATATTAATGAATGCGACATCACATTTATCATAATTATTCTTACAATATTCAAGAACTGTATTACAAGACCATTCGACGCCATTTGACCTAGACATATTTTTACCAGCAGTCCCAATTACACGCTCAAATACAGGAGCTGTTTCTTCAATTAGATTATTAACATAGGCTAATACTTCTGGATCGTCTTTAGATGTACTCATAATAGTTTGAGCTGCTGATGTACCTTTTATTACTTTTTCTTCTTTGTAACTATAAGTTAGTTCAAGCTTTCCTACATATTCTCCTGATGAACCAGCTTGAACATATGGAACATTTACATTGTCACTAGCACGCTTATTGGAGCCAACACTTTTAACATGAGTATGACCATTAACAACTCCATCAATTCGTTCATCACCAGCAAGTTGAGCAAGATCGTTATTAACAGCACTTGATGCATCGTGGCCAACAGCGATGACAATATCTGCACCTTTTTCAGTTCTTAATTTTTTAGAGATATTTGCGATAATATCTACAGGATATGTAAACTCATAGTTTTCTACCATTTTAGTTGCGATACTATCTTCAAGACCAACTCCAATATAACCGATAATTCCAATTTTTAAGTCATCTCTTTCAACTAATTGATATTCTTTCATATTTTTTGGTAAACTATTTGTTCTTTTATCAACAACATTACAACCTAAAAGTGGGAAGTTGGCTTCACCATTTTCAGTATCACCATCAAAATAAGCTAAAACCGTATCAAGTTCCCAGTCAAATTCATGATTTCCTACTGTCATCGAATCAAAACCAATCATATTCATAATATTAATCATATCACGGCCTTTACTATAATTAGATATAGCAGATCCTTGAAACATATCACCAGCAGAAATAATAACTGAATTTTCATCTTTACTTTTATTTATATAATTAGCTACTTTTGCAGCTTTATCTTTAATTGCACCATGAAAATCATTAACCGTAAAAATTGTTATAGTTTTATCTGTTTTTGCATCTTCTTCATTTTCTTTACAAGATGGTAAAAACACAACCATCATTATAAGTAATATTAATAGCAAAATATTAAATCTTTTCTTCATAAAAATTACCTCATTCTTAAATAATTATAACATATTTTCCAGTATTTTTCAACTTTAATAATCTTAATTTAACCATATTTTACCATGATTTAACGCAAATAAATTGCTTTTTTTCGCAGCTTGTTGTATAATATTAGAGCGTATTTGATATGCACCCTTAGCTCAGTTGGTAGAGCAACTGACTCTTAATCAGTGGGTCCAGGGTTCGAGTCCCTGAGGGTGTACCATTTTGATAAATAAGTCCTTTATTAGGGCTTTTTTTTGTTATTAAATAAATGAAATTCCCTTGAAAAAAGAATCTTGATCATTGGCAAGATTCTTTTTATATAATCTACTCTTCAGTTTTAATTTTAAAATATTTAATTATACCATTTTTTATATGAGGTTTTATGTCACCTTGAATTAGAGGTAATGCATACTCTAAGTAATCATCCGTAATATTGTTACCTCGTTCATTAATCCAGCTATTTGGAACTGGTTTTACATAATTTGCTATTGAAGCAAGAGGTGTAATTGTGTATTTAACTCTATATGGAGAGTTGCTGGTTCTAGAAATGGTAACCATTTTATCAGTATAACCTTTTAGATAGATTTTAATTCCATATTTACCAGCATTATACGCTTCTGTTATATCCGTTTTTGAAAGGATGTGAGCAGCAGAGCGTTGTAAAATATTTAATTCAACACTTCTTACAGGAAGTCCTAATTCTTTATTAACCATTTCCGCAAGCACTACACCAACACCACCTAATTGAAGGTGCCCAAAATTATCATTTTGATTGTATAATCTTTTTTGAAGTAGGTAATTACCATCTTCATCACGAATTCCTTCAGATACCGCAACTAATACTTTTTGCTTTTTACTATAAATGTTTTTGACATCTTCTAAAAACTCATTTAAACAAAATGTGTGTTCAGGAATATAAATTAAATCCGGCCCATATCCTGCATAACTTGAAAGTTTGCTCGCACAAGTCAACCATCCACTATCGCGACCCATGATTTCAACAAAAGTCACACGCCCCTTTTGGTAAACATTTGTATCTTGATATATTTCGGTTATTGCCGTATAAATAAACTTGACAGCTGAACCATATCCAGGAGTATGATCGATTAAAACCATATCGTTATCAATGGTTTTAGGAATTCCAATTACTTGACATTTATACTTACTAGTTTTAAAGTATTCGCCAAGTTTATGGCAAGTATCCATTGAGTCATTTCCACCAATATAGTAAAAACATTTAATATTATACTTATGAAATATTTCCTCAATATTTTTATAAATTTCATCATTTAAATCACCTGGCATTTTGAATCTAACTGAACCAAGGGCGGCCGCTGGCGTTGTTTTTAGTAACGTTAGTTCTTCTTTGGTGTAATCATTAAAGTCAATAAATCTTTCTTTAATGATCCCATCAATTCCATTTAATAATCCATACACATGATCAAACGCTTTGGTTTTAAGATTTTCTTCAATTATACCCAGTAAACTAGCATTAATAACTGCTGTCGGCCCACCAGACTGACCAACCATACATGAACCTTTTTCCATTTTGTACCTCCACTTTCCCTTATATTATATCGTAAAAAAGTTTTTTTTCACATTCATTTATTTATGAAAATGTTTACTTAAATAGCATAAAAACTAGAAATTCGTTAAAAATATTAACATAGGAGGATTTTATGAAAAAATTTAAATATTTAATTATTGGATTAACACTACTTATTTCATTATCATTTTTTGCTTTTACATCTTGTAAAAAAATTGATGATACTAAAGATAAAATATTAACTACAGTTGAAATAAGTAATGTTAAAACATATTCAGATGATAAATTACAAGAGAATTTAGGATTTGTTAATAAAGGTAATGTAATTGTTAATAAAGATAATAACACTATTAAAGTAGATAAAATGGAACCAAAAGATAAAATAACATTAGATATAAAAGTTACTAATGATAGTTTTATGGATGTAAAATCAAATATTATTATTTCTTCAATTAATAATAGTGAATTATTTGAAGAAATGGATATTGTAATTGATGAAAAGCACTATCACGGAATGAATGCATATACTAACTGGTATACTTTAGGTATGAAAAATGACGATAAGTCAAAATCATTCAGTGTAACTATTTCTTATCCTAAATCTTATATTACTAATAAAAAAGATACTGAATATACTTTAAAAATTGAAAATGACGTAGTTATGGCTTCAGTTGAAAAAAATGAATTAAAAGAAAAAGAATTAGGACTTAAAACACTTCAAGATTTAACTTTATTTAAAGATGCGGTTAATAATGGATATAATTTTAAGGACAATACTTTTAAATTACTAACTTCAATTGATGGAGAAAATAAAGAATTTACTAGTATTTTAAATAATCATAATAAACTTGATAGTGTTATTATTGATGGAAATAACCATAGTATTAAAAATATTAAATTACCTGTTCAAGATAATGGTGGATTAATTTCTTATAATACTTCAAAACTAACAATTAAAAACATTATTTTTGATAACTTTATGATTGCAACAACTACTGATAAAAATCAAACATATGCGGGCGTCATCATCGGCAAAAACTATGCAAATGTTACTTTTGAAAATGTTAAAGTCATAAATTCAAAGGTTAAAAATAACTGGCAGTGTGGTGGATTTGTCGGATACTCAGAAACTTACGCTCCTACCTTTAAAGACTCAGAAATTGAAAACACCTTTATTGGTGGTAAAAATGCAAGTGCAGGATCTTTTTTTGGTCTTGGAGTTGTTGACATTAAATTAGAAAATTGTAAGGCTAAAAATGTTAAACTATTTACAGATGGTTTAACTTGGGATTCAACTCAAAAATTAAATAATAACTATTATGTTGGACATCTTTATGGTAAAACCTTAACCACAACTAATTGTACAGAAGAAAATGTAACTGTGGTCGATAAAGAATAAGAAAAATCACTAGAAAGTACCATTTATGGCATCTTCTAGTGATTCTTTATTTTATAGGCTACGTATAACCCCTACAAATAATGGTAAGCTATTAGCATCATAAATTACATAAAGGAATGGACGATTTAAAGTTAATTCAATTTTTCTTTTTATTGGTGTAGCAGTTGCTTCAGCACCAATTATGGTTACCGCTGCAGCTTTTGTGCCGTTTTCATCAAAGATGACTTTTGCATTTTGTCTTATACTAGAAACAAAAGTATTTTCACCATATAATGCACTAATAGTTGCTTTAAATGGATCAAAAATATTTGTTACACCAAGTGCTTGAAGAGTCTTCGCTATATTTAATTCAGAACTAACTTCAAATTTAGGCACTGAAACTATTACATCGGCACTATTATAAAATACCTTTTTTAAGAAAATATCACTATTTAATAAATCATCAACAGTATAACCTAAGTTAGGTAACATGTATCGCACCTTACAGCCGTTAGAATAATGATCAAAAGCTTCTAAATACATTTCATTTTCATAATATGAAGACAAAACTGTATGTTTTAAGTATGTTACCATCTTTTTATTATCAAATAATTCTTTATAGATGTCTTCTTTTCTCATTTCTTTTTTCCATCTATTTTCAAAATACACGGTATTTATTAATGCAAATGCTGTTGCTTCATCCAGTAATAATTGTTCTGGTTTCATATTTAATAAATCATATGTATGATAATTTACCCAGTTACATATTTGTTCTAATGAGTCATCATCAAATGCGGTTCTAAAAGCATCCACAAAATAATTTTCTTCTAAAATTTTTGCATAATCTTTTTTAACTTCATACATTTTATTTACCCAGATTGAGTTAGCTATTTCACTGGTACCTAATTCATTATTATAATAGTTGTTGGTATAAACTTTTTTTAGTTCACTTCTTAATAAGGTTTTATCATTTATTGATAGCAAATTTTCAAGTTCTAATGCACTTTCACCATCACATGCTTCATAAAGCATCGCAAGCGCAAAGTATAAACTCATTGGTGAATAGATTTCATTCTTATTAGACTTAAAAATTTCTTTTGTTGTTGTATTGGTAAATTTATTTAAAATAGTAATAAAATTTTGGTCATTTACTTCGTTTGAGGTTTTTGACTGTGGATATACTACTTTATTTACACGTATAAAGTTAGCATTTTCTTTAAGTTTTAAAGTTTTTCTAGTTTTATTAGTAGTTTTACAACTAACAAATCCACATGCTAATACAACTAAAACAAATAATAAAATTCTTTTTAGATTTCTTTTCATAGGCATCTCCTTTTATCTTTACACTATTATTATACTGAATAAGCCTTTAAAAAACAACAATTATGAGTCAAGTTATAATTGACTAAAAGAAAAAGCATAGTAACTATGCCTTTTTCTCGATTACATATGCGATATTACGCCAAGTGTTATTGATAACGCTTACGCTATATTCACAATATACATTAGGAACATTTGGATCATTACATACAATATATAATACATTATTAATATATTTATAACCAATTGCGACTATCAGATGACCATTAGTATAGTAGTTCTTTTCAGTTGAGGTCATTTGACCTTTAACACTCAATCCACATGGGCCCACCGTCGCAAGATGTTTTACAAGTTCTTCTACTGAGTACATTCTCGCAACATATGCGTCATAACCAAATGATGACATACCTACAGTATTATATACCCAATTTCCAAAAATACCAGAATTGTATTCTTTGAATTTATAGGCAATATAACGATGTTCATAAGTATCGTAACTACTAAAATCTTCCCCCATATACTTTAATAGCATTGTTGAAGTAGTTGGACTACAAATGCTATTACCAATAGTTGGTACTGCTCCTTGATATAGTCTAGGTACTTGATAAATTACTTCTTTAGGTAAATTAGTAATGTCAACATCATAGCTATAACCAGTATTGTAGTATGCGAAAGACACTAAAGATAGACGTGGTGAGGATACTTCTACACTTGTTCTTCTAAGAACAACCTTAAATTGGACTTTTTCACCATATTTGTTATTTAAAACCATCACTTCATCATCTGATAACTTAATTAAACTATTTTGTTGATCATAACATTTATTTTCGAGTCCAAATCCCCATGGATGATAAGTAATATAATCACTCCATACACCATTTACCATTGCTTTAACAAATAGTTCAATCGTAGCTGTTGTAGTTGAAACGGCTGCCCATGATGCTACAAGTGACTTAAAAGGCATAGAAGGAACTTCACCTGATTCGTAACTACCTTCAAGGGCACCACTTGCAAGAACTAATTTATCGTTTTCAAGTACCACGTTGTTAAAACTTTTTTCATCAAATTCACTAGCACGAGTTATTGTTTGATGTGGTTTTGTTTCAGAATCTTCTTTTAGTACTTCTACTTCAAAATCTTTACTCATTGTTTTTTCCCCTACCTTTAAAGTTAATGTTAAAATTACCACAGTTGTATTACTAGGACGATTTACTTTACCATCTATAGCAATAATATTTTCATTACTTGTTGCCCACGTAATTTCTACACCTGGTAAAATTTCAGGATACATAAAGTCACTTATATCGAAATATATTTGTTCAGGTATCTCAAATTTTTCTATTGATTCATTTAGTAATTCATCAACTGAATATTTCAATACTTTAATTTCATAATCTTTAGTTATACTAATAGTAGAATATGTAAAAGTTGCACTTAAGGTTCCTACTTGATCAATATTTGAACGTTTAATTGTACCGGTATGCCAAATAATTAGTGGTGTTTTAGATATCCAATTAACATTAATATCACCAAGTTGCTTTACAAGGGTTAAATCAACACTAGTTTCAGTTGGCATTACTAATTCTTTAATTTTGCTTTCTACATATTCACGTTTTCGTGCATCCGAATTATCAGCCAGTACAACAACTTTAAAAGTTTTAGTTTTAACCACATTACCTAATGTCAACACAACTGTCAATGTAACTTCTGTGTTTTCATTTGGTAAAGTTACTATTCCACTACTTGTGATAAGTTCTTCATTTGAAGAGCTCCATGCCGCATTTACTTCTCCGTATTTTGTGGTTAAATTTAAATTGGTATTGGTAGTCTCAGGTAGGATAATTCCGTTATAAGCAGATTGAACTTTTTCAATATTAGTTTTTTCATCCTTACCACATCCCGTTAAACATGTACATAATAGAATTGTTAATATTAAACAAATTCTTTTTGTTGTATTCATAATTTCACCTCATTTATAATATATTATATTATATCATAGATAGCCTTTCACCACTTAGATTTTGCGTAAAAATATGTAACTTAAATTTATTAATTTTCATTTTACTTGACTTATTGTACAATTTATTGTATAATATTCCAGTCTAATGGCTCTGTAGCCAAGCGGTAAGGCGTGGGTCTGCAACACCCTGATCGCCGGTTCAAATCCGGCCGGAGCCTCCATCATTCAAAAATAGCTATAGTTATAAGTTAATATTCTTATACTTATGACATTACAGCATCCGAAGGGGAGTAGCACAAGACTTGATCTTGACTTAGTTTCGTCATCACGATTAACAATCCGGAACTAAGATTCACTGGAAATGCAAGACCTTTATTCTATTTTTAGAATAATGGTCTTTTTATTTATAACTTTATTAAGGAGAAAAAAGAAATGAACCCAAACAAAACCTATCAAGAAATCATTGATGAACTATCGACAAACCAAAATACTGGTTTAACTGATTCCGAGGTCTTAAAGCGAAGAGAAAAATATGGCTTAAATGAACTCGCTTCAAAAAAGAAAACACCATTTATTCTTAAGTTTTTATCTCAGTTTGCGGACTTTTTAGTAATCATTCTAATTATTGCGGCACTACTTTCTGTAGTCGTCGATACAAAGGCTTGGATTGAAGAAAAAGGTTGGATTGAAACTATAATTATTATTGTTGTCATTTTAATAAATGCTTTTGTAGGTACAATTCAAGAAAATAATGCTGAAAAATCTCTAGATGCCCTTAAGAAAATGAGTACACCTCAAACAAAAGTAATCCGAGAAGGAAAACTTATTACTATTAACTCTAATGAACTAGTACCTGGTGATATTTTCTACATTGAAGCTGGTGACTTTGTTCCTGCTGATGCTAGAGTTATTCAAGCAACTAACCTATTAGTTGACGAAAGTGCCCTAACTGGTGAATCAGTTCCCGTTATTAAAACCAGTGATATAATAACTAAAGAAAGTCCAGCACTTGGTGATATGATAAATTGTTTATTCTCTTCAACATACGTTACAAACGGAAAAGGATATGCCGTAGTAACTGGCACTGGAATGAATACCGAAATTGGTAAAATTGCTGAAGCTTTGATGAACACAGATGAACTTGAAACGCCACTTCAAAAAAGACTTACCCAAATTGGTAAAGTAATTGGCATTATGTGTATTGCCATTTGTGTAGTTGTCTTCGCCTTAGAGTTTATTGAAAGTCTTATAAAAGGCGGACATGAATGGTTAAATGCTTTAAAAACAGCTACTGCGCTTGCGGTTGCGGCCATTCCTGAAGGTCTTGCCACAATAGTAACAGTTGTCCTTGCAATTGGTGTTCAAAAGATGGCAAAACAAAAAGCCATAGTTAAAAAACTACCTGCTGTAGAAACTCTTGGATGTGCTAGTGTTATTTGTTCTGATAAAACTGGTACTTTGACCCAAAATAAAATGACGGTATTAAAACTCTATAATACTAAAATTAAAGATATTGATAGCGAATTAACTTATGAAGAATCAAAAATGCTTGAATTTTTTGCTTTATGTACTGATGCTTCATACGAAGTAATTGATGGAAAAGAAAAGAAAATAGGAGATCCAACTGAGATTGCTCTTCTTATTGCGAAAAATAAATACGTCAAAAAACCAGAATTTGATGGATATACTAGATGCGCCGACATTCCATTTGATTCCGATCGTAAACTAATGACGGTAATTTACCCATATTTTGGCAAATACATTATAATCACAAAAGGAGCGCCTGATGTAATCATTAGAATATCTAAAAATGGTAATTTAGCGGAAGCACTTGAGGCTAACAACCAAATGGCTCAAATGGCTCTTCGTGTACTTGGAGTAGGTTACAAAATTGTTGATGAACTACCGCTTGACATGGCTCCTGCTGCCGTTGAAAATAATTTAGAATTCTTAGGCTTAGTTGGAATGATTGACCCCGCAAGACCAGAAGTTAAAGAAGCAATTCGTGTAGCTTCAAATGCTGGTATTAAAACTGTAATGATAACTGGCGACCATATTTTAACGGCCAAAGCAATCGCAAAAGATTTAAATATCTTTCAAGATGGAGATCTTGCTATATCAAGTAAAGAACTAGCCGCCTTAAGTGATGAAGAGCTTTACAATAACATTGAAAAATATAGTGTTTATGCCCGTGTAGCCCCTGAAGATAAAGTTAGAATAGTTGAAACATGGCAAAAGAAAGGTAAAATTGTAGCAATGACTGGTGATGGTGTTAATGATTCCCCAGCTCTTAAAAAAGCCGATATTGGTTGTGCAATGGGAATTACAGGTACTGATGTAGCTAAAGAAGCTGCTGATATAGTTCTTGTTGACGATAACTTTAGCACAATTGTTACAGCTGTTAAAGAAGGTCGTGGAATTTATGACAACATTAGAAAAGTAGTTCATTATTTGTTATCTAGTAACATTGGTGAAGTTTTAACTATTTTCCTAGCCTCATTAATTTCCTTGATTGTCCCTTCCATTAACTTTGGTATTCCTCTTGTTGCAACCCACCTTCTATGGATTAACTTAATAACTGATAGTTTACCTGCCTTTGCGCTTGGCACTGAACTTCCAGAACCTGAAATTATGAACGAACCTCCTAGAAAGAAAGATGAAAGTTTCTTCTCTAATGGATTAGGTTTAAGAATTATTTTACAAGGTATAATGGTTGGAGCACTTGCTCTTGGTTCTTATGCTATTGGTAATTTTATCGGTAGTGGTACAGAAGCAGCCAAACATGCAATTGGCCAAACAATGGCATTCCTTACTCTATCTAGTTCGCAATTGTTCCATTCATTTAATATTAAGTCTCACAAAACTATTTTTAGTAAAACAACGTTTAATAACAAATTCTTAATTATAGCGTTCTTACTAGGTATGATTCTTCAAGTTTTAATTTGTTACACTCCAGGCTTAAATTCTGCTTTTAATCTTGTTGCATTAGACCCTCTTCATTTAATTATTGCAATAGGACTTGGAGCAACAACAATTATATTCAGTGAAATTGGTAAACTTATAAAGAAAAAATAAAACAAAAAAGCGACAATGGATAAACAAAAGATGTTTGTCTATTATCGCTTTTTATTTTATAATATTCTATCCCCAAATTGCATCTACAAATTCCGGATAATCAATAAATGGATTACGATTACCTTGAATAGTATAAATGTAATCATTACGATGTTGTTCATGAGGACTAACAGGATCTAGCTTATTCCATTCGACTAATAGTTCTTGTGATTGGGCAATACTCTTAAATGAGTAATTATCTGATTCGCTATAACGAGTCATTAAATAGAAAATAATTCTAGCTACATCACCTTTATATTCATCTTTAGGCGTATAGTAAGATGTTCCAGTTCCAAATTTTTTATTACCTCTACTACTATTAACTTTTGGGTCACAAGGTCTAATGTGATGTAAGTCAGCACCAGCACCTGATGTTTTGAACCAACCTAAGCTTTGAGCCCAAACATGTTCACGGTTCCAAATATTCATATTATTTGTTTTCTTAATAGATTCAGCAGTATAGAATAACAACATGTTACTTGAATTATTTGGGTCTTGGTCTGCATTTTGCAAGTATGTTTTACAATCGGCATATGATGTAGTTTTCTTATGGGTACTAGTTATAAGGGTTCTTAAACCTTTTTTAAGGGCAGCACCAGTTAATCCTTCTACTGATTTATAGTATTTGCTTAATTCAATTGGTAATTTACCATCTTCACCTTGACCAGCTTTAACTGTGAAATTAACAGGACTACTGAAGGCAGAATCTAAGTACTTTTCGCCATCACCTTTAGCCATAACAGTAACACTATACACGCCATCTTTAAAGGCTGAAACATCAAATGTTTTAGTCATTGTTGCACTATCTAGGTCAGCAAAAGAAGCTTCAGCGTTATTTGAATCTTTTATAACTACTTTATATCCAGCAGCGTTACTAACTCTATTAAATTTAACAGTTAAAGTTGAATCTTTTAAAGTTGCAGTTAAAGAAGTTGGAGTTGCTAATTTAACTGGGCCTTCTTTAATACCATTAGATACTTGAAAACTAACTCTTCCTGAAGTCACAGAATTATAGGTAGTCGTACCATCACCTAATGCTTGAACAGTTGTATAATATGTTCCATTGTTAAATTCTTTTTGTTCATAGCTTATCGAATTATCTTCTGCACTTATATTGGTTTTCGCAAGCATATCATTATGTACATCATATAATTTTACACAATAGCCCATTGCTTTTTCAACTTGTTCAAAACTGATGTAAATCATCATTTCTGTAACTTCTACTTGTAAATTGGTAGGAGTTTGTAGATTAATAACTGTACCTATTTTATTTTCATCATCAGTATCGCCACCACTTCCAGTATTTACACAACTTGTAAAACTGAAAATTAATACTACTAATATTACTAAAAATAAAGTTCTAATTCTTTTGCACATTTTATTTTACCTCAATTCATCTATAAATTATACTATTTTTTATCTATTATCGCAATTAATATACAAATTTATTCATTTCTTGTGGAATTTTTGATAAAATTGTTATTGTTTTGTTCGAAGATGGATAAACAAAAGTAACTTTACTGCAGTGTAGCATTAAGCGTGAAGTTTTAATTTTACTACCATATTTTTCATCTCCCACTAATGGATGATTAATATAAGCCATATGAACTCTAATCTGATGGGTTCTACCTGTTTTAATTATTACCTTAATTAATGAACTATTCCTACCATAATGAATGGTTTCATATTTAGTAAGTGCTGACTTGCCATTTCTAGATACTACCATCGTATTATTCAAATGTCTGTTACTACCAATTGGTTGATTTATAGTTCCACTTGGATCAGTTTTTCCTTCAACTATTGCTAAGTATTCTTTAGTTACTAGTTTTTCTTCAAAAAGTGAAGAAACGTATGCTAGAGTAATCATATCTTTACAATAAACTAAACAGCCCGTTGTTTCCATATCGAGACGATGAGCAGGATATGCCATTGTAGTTTCACCTTTATCTAGTAAGTAACTATTTACCATATCAGTCACCGTTATTTTAGAAGTATCATCATCATAAATTATATAGCCATATGGTTTATTCACAACTATTAAATAATTATCTTCATATAATATTTCTAAATCATACTTACATTTTTTTACAATCATATCTGAATAGTTGGATAAATCAATGTATAAATAATCACCATCTTTTAAAATACTAGTTCTCGTTAAAGTTTGTTCATTACTATAACATAAATTATTGTCAATTAAATAATTGTATTTGTTTTTCGCAACTTTCATTTTTTTGAACCAATCAAGTAAGGTTGTTTCTATATTAATTTGAATTGAATAATATTCCATTTTACACCTCAAAAAAAATGGGGTATTACGCCCCATTAGTTTATACTTAACTCTTCAATGGTTTTAAAGTTAACAACTAAATTATCAATATTTATAAAACTTTCTTTAGCTTGTTGAATAATTTCTAAGGCCGCTAAGGCATCTTCTTTTTCAGCAATCACAATTATTTCAACGCTATCATCAGTTGCATGAACAAATGCATCAGTATAGCCCATATTGATAATGTCACCTTCAAGCATTACTTCTTTTTCTGTACAATTCGAAAGAGATTTTTTTTGCATAAAGGCTAGTTCTTTTTCCATTAATGAAGAATCTGCACTTGCGATAATCGCATCAAGTGCTACGACACTAGCATTACGTTCTTCCGTTACGGCTTCTCGCATATTTCGGATGGACTCGAGTCGTGATGAAGCAACTACCGTTGTCGTATTATCATCGTTTGGTTTAGCATCTTTCTTCGCCGAAAGTGGCGATTTAATGTACCAAACTGCTAACATTACTACTAATGTTAAAAAAATTAATGCTAATTGATTTTTCTTCATATTTATCCCCCTATATATCACTAAATAATATGTAAATAGGAGTTTAAATATTCCAATTTTTAACCAATTTTTGATGCATTTGAAGATTCTTTAATTTTCTTAAACTCAAGTTTTTCTTCAACTGGTTTTGGATTATCTTTGTTTATTTCATCATTATTATATTGGGGATCAGTGTTAATTCGGAAAGTAACAAAGATAAAGTACCAAGCTTGAACAAGCATTAAATATAAAGCAAACTTGTCAAAAGGTAGGAAGAATCCGACTATAAAGGCAAGTAAACCAGTTTCAGCGTAACAAATGGCACCAATGGCATAATACTCTCTAATTTTTTTCATAAATAGTTTTTTGGACATTAACCATACTATTAACACTAAAATTAGAGGGAAAATTACGAAAATACCAAAGGAAATAATGCCATAAATAAGTTCATAATTAGCTGCGTCAACTGATATCATCGCATCACACACAATTTGTAAATAGTTATTTAAACCTTTACGAAGTAGCGTATTACTATCTTCAAATCCTGTGGTAGATAAATCACGATATTGATAACTTCTACTATGTGTGCTGTAAACTGCATCTTCTAAATTTTCTTTATGACGGTCAGCTGGTTTAATTTCATCTACCTCTTTATTAGTAAGAATTGTTTTACCATAAAATTCATCTTTATTTAATACATCATCGCCATTTACTTCTTTAGTCCAATATCTTGTATCTAATTCGCCATAAGCGTTATATTTAATTTCACTAGGATCTTTAGGCAGATAATATTTATAATTTCCAGCTTTGGTCTTTTCAAAAACACTGCTACCATTATAATCAAGGTTAGCAAATTTACCGTCAACTAATTTTTGGCATAAATCATAGACAAAGAAGAAACGTCTTGAAGTGTACACACATAGAATATACGTAGTTTTATCAGTACGTTCTTGTTTCATGTAACCTTCATAATCAAAATATGTAAATTTTTTATGATCATTATCTGTATCCATGTTTACATCTATAACAACCATTAGATCTACAAAACCTTCTGGTTTATCCTTTAATACACAATGGTAAATACCTTGTGTTGCGAAAAAGGTTGTCGTATATTCATCAAAAGTTTTGATACTTGTATCTGTTGCGTTATCTACTTTTTTAACAACAACTGCAATTTCTAGTAGTTCATTCATTGTATTTACAAATTCAACCTTATCAACCCTTTGTAATCTTTGAAGATAACTAAGTGCTCCGGCGAATTTATCTACTTTCGTATCTCCATTTTGTTCGAAACGATTGATTTTACTAAATTTTGTAAAAATATCATTTACAAATACCTTGGTATTTTCTTCAGTTGGCAAATCAAGCGTTGTATCTAAGTTTTGTACATAATATACTTCATCTTTACCAAAAACGTAAAATATCTCTGTTTTAGTACTATCCTTTATGCTCTTATAATACTCTAGTAAGATATTTTCATTAATTGTTGTTGCTGTAAAAGTATCATCATAAACAAATTTAACACTTGTTGTTCCATTATCAAAGTTTTCAGCACAAATTCTTTTAGTAATTTTTGGGGCTTTCGCCTCATCTGCAGTGATATTTTTATCATCAGAAAATGATATTACTTGCATATTTGCAAAATTAATACCATCATTATCTTTTAACGATTCCACATACTCGGTGCGTTCCATATCTTTCGCAACAAAGTTTTCAGACATTATGAACTGTGAACCTATCGCAAGAAACATACCAATTAAATAGATAAACAACGCTAATATGCCATGCATATTACGATATTTTACCATTCTACGTGGAAGGATTATCGATAATAAAAAGTTCTTTGTTTTTTTCATGTTTGTTCCTTTCCTCGGCTATGCACACCTTATTTTTTGGGTTTTACATAATAACAATTAAAATGTACATAATCAGAATCTTGATTAGGATTAAAATTTTCAAATATTAAATGTTTGTATTGTTTGATGGCATAATCAAAAATAACTTGTGGAAGCCCCACTTCTTGGTTTCTAATTTGTTCGTACTCATTATTTTGAATGTACAAACCATCAAATAATGGTAAAGCATTCATATAATAATAGTTCAAATAAACACTGCTATCACATGACATCATTAAATTTAATTTTTTATACTTAGAAATTAACTTTAAAAATTCATTTGGTTCTTCACCATCTCTAACAATTACATTTATCCATAGATTATTGTTTAAAAGGATCTTTTTTACATCTTCATAAGTTTTTCTTTTACTTAATAGTGATGTGGAAATGGTAATCATAATCTTTTCTTCTTGCATTTTAGCAGCACTAATTAATGATTTTTCCACAACTTTTTCATATGAAATAAAATGACTATCCCGATATTCAAGTCTAAGTGGTAACATTGACATTTCCACAAGAATATGATTATCAAGTGAACTAACTATTTCATAACTTAATTTATTTTCTTTAAATTTATCATCATAGGAAAGTTTTTCCATATTCTTTTTATTTAACCAAGCAATATAGTTTGCTTTAACATATTCTTCTGGTTGCACATCATATAAGTATTTGCTTAATTCAATTAAATTCATTTTGTTAGTAATCTCTTTATTTGTGGTAAGAACAATAATGTAATTATCTTTTAAGAATTCTTTAATTTGTTCTTCTAATTTCGATGTAATTACTTGATCTAATAACATAATAAAGGTTTCATCATTGAATTCATATAATTTATAATTTGTTATGTCTAGTTTAACCTTTAGAGATTGTAAATCTTTAATTATCGCATCCGTGTTGGAAAACAAACTTTTTCTAACAAATATATAGGAAAAATGATTTTCAAAATGATGACTATTAAGGTTTTGTAAGGCCAATACTTCAATTTCACTCTCATTTATGGGCTTAAACTTGTCACATTCAATATAATAAATGGTAATAGTATCATAAACTAATTTATTAAAGCCAATTTCATTAATTAGTTTTTGAATCATTTTTTCAAGTCTTAAGTCTGATTGATAAACTATACTATTTTTAACTTTTAATTGCTTTCTCGCAAACTCATTTAGATAGGTTTGTTTGCCAACTCTTGCTATTAATAGAAAATCGGTTTTGGAGGTAAGTTTGTCATAAACACGGGCCTCATATTCTTTTACTTCATCTTCATCTAAGTTTTTAAGTAGTTTAATTAACTCATTATTTGTGAATTTAATATAACCATTATCACTTTTAAAATATGTAATGACCGCACCAATCACATTTTCATTTTCAATAATGGGAGTAACTAGTAATGAATTAAAATCTTGATTATTCAAGTCTTTTAGATAAAATGGATCTTTAAGTTCAAAATTTAATTCACTTTTTTTGAATTTTATCTCCGTTTTAAGTTCAAATACCATCATTAATAAATTGTTAGCTAAATCATCAAATGATATTCTTTTTTCATAAATGCGTGGTTCTTTAATATGATAGACTGATATTTCTTCTTCACTTTTAACGAGCTTAATTAAATTATCACCATAATTATGACCAAGTGAACAAATAGTCATTTGATAATATTCAGCTTTAGCTAGGTCTAAATGCTTGGTTGTAAGAAATTCTAATATTACATTACGGTACATTTTATATCTCCAAGTTAATAGTTACAGGTCCATCACAAAGTACATCTAAGTACATATGTTCGCCAAAGCAACCTGTTTCTACAATCAATCCATATTCTTCTCGTAATATTTTATTAAATTCATCATAAAGACTAATTGCTTCATCTTTTTTCATACTCTCCGTAAATGAAGGACGATTACTTTTTTTGGTATCTGCATATAATGTAAACTGAGAAATAGATAATATCTTACCATTTATTTGGTGAATATTTAAGTTCATTTTTCCCTCTTGATCATCAAATACTCTAAGGTTATTAATTTTTTGAGCCATTTTACCTAAGACATCGCTTGTATCGGTATTTTTAAATCCTACTAATAACATAAAGCCTTCATCAATCTTACCAACCACTTTTTGTTCGACAAGACAACTCGCTTTTTTTACGCGTTGAACCACTACTCTCATTTAAAAACCCTCTCTATATTATATATTTCACTAATTTTGTTTAAATTAACAATTGCGAGATTTAAATCATCTAAATTTGAAACTTGAAGTTTAAATTTGGTAATGCATTCACCAAGCTTAGTTTTAGTTGAGGTAACTGATGCTATCGCTACATTTGTGGCATTTAAAGCATTAATCATATCAGCAACACCATTTCTTTTATCTAATGATGATATTTTTAAAGTTACATCGAAAACTCGACCTGTAAAATTCTTATCCCAATAAATATCAATAAAACGTTCTTTATCAGATTTTTGAATATTTGGACAACCTTCACGATGAACTATAATACCATTTCCTTTTGAAATGTATCCGTATATTTTATCACCATACACCGGTTGACAACAATTGCCAAGTTTAATTTGGGCTCTTTCTAGTCCATCTACAACAATACCATAACCATTATGAGCGTGTCTAGTTCGATTGTCAGAATTTTTTTCACTATATTGCTCCATTAGCATTGCTTCATCAACTTTTACATCAGTAATACCACAAATTCTATTAACGGCTCCTAGTGGAGAAATTACACCTTTACCAATTTCCCAATATAAATCTTCAGTTGTCATACAACTACGGATCGAAAAGAAATTTTGAACCGTTTTATCATCTAAATCATTGGGATTATAATCAAGTGACTTTGCGGCCTTCTCAAATTCAAGCTTACCTTTTTCCACAAGTTCATCACGTTGACGCTTATTAATGATTCCTTTTATTTTTTGACGTGCATGATTAGTTTTAACATTTTTAAGCCATGCATTGGTTGGCCCCAGACATGACTTATTTGTCTTTATCTCTACAACATCTCCTGTTTTTAGTTTATAGGATAACGGAACAATTTTACCATTAACAATCGCACCAACAGTTTTGTTACCAATATCAGTGTGAATTCGGTAAGCAAAATCAAGTGGCATTGAGCCTGCTGGAAAATCTAGAACATCACCGCGTGGAGTAAAAACATAAACATTAGCACTAAAAATATCTTCAATAATGCTATCTAGAGGATCTTCTGTTTCTGAATTTTCCACATAAGTTGTTAAATCTTTATACCATTTAAGTTTACTAGTTATTTCTAATTGTTCTTTTTCTGGGTTATATCCAGAATTTTCTTTATAAGCCCAATGAGCAGCGATACCAATTTCGGCTATTGTGTCCATTTCAAAAGTTCTTATTTGAATTTCAAAGATTTTACCTTTAATTCCTACAACAGTGGTATGTAAAGATTGATATAGGTTAGGTTTAGGAACTGCTATATAATCTTTAAAGCGCATAGGAATAGGTGTCCAAGTACTATGAATAATACCTAAAACGTGATAACACTCTTCAATTGATGGAACAATAATTCTTAAGGCTAGTAAATCAAAAATATCATCTAAAGTTTTATTTTTAGTAATTGTTTTTTTGTAAATACTATAAATATTTTTTATGCGGCCTTTTAGTTCATAATTTGTAATATGGTAAGTTTTAAGTAATTGATCTATTTTTTCTGACATTTCATGGATGTCTTCTTCGCGTTCGGCCTTTTTCTCACCTACTGCTTTTGTGATGGTTTCATACTCATTAGGATATAAAACTTTAAAACTTGTATCTTCCAGTTCGGCCTTTATTCTATACATACCAAGTCTGTGAGCAAGTGGAGCATATAAATCTAAGGTTTCTTTCGCTATTCTTTTTTGCTTTTCAGGATCTTGAAACTCAATAGTACGCATATTGTGAAGTCTATCTACAAGTTTTACGAGGATTACTCTGATATCTTTAGCCATCGCAAGAAGTAATTTTTCATGATTATGCGCTAAGGCTTTTTCTTTAGTCATATATTTTAATTTACTGATTTTTGTGACACCATCAACAATATTGGCAACATCAGCACCGAACATCGCCGTCATTTCATCTTTAGTCATATCAGTATCTTCTAAAACATCATGAAGTAATCCTGCACAAATAGTACTAGGAGAAGTGTGAAGTGTCGCAAGAATATACGCTACTTCTAATGGATGTTGAACATATGGATCGCCGGATTTTCTAAATTGACCTTCATGCTTAGATGCGGCTACCTCATATGCCTTTTTTATAATATTAATATGTTTTTCTTCATGCAAGTACTCGCCTGCTACCGTTAGAAGATCATCGATTGTCCTTGGCTTATCCATAGTTTCACCTCCTTTTATAATTTTATTAATGAATGAACTGGTACTCCTTCTAATAATTTACTACCATTTAATTCTTCTAGTTCAATTAAAAAAATTATTCCAACTACTTCTCCACCTAGTCTTTCAACTAAATGTTTCGCAGCGAGAACCGTTCCTCCGGTTGCTAGTAAGTCATCGATAATGACAACTTTGTCACCTGGCTTTATGGCATCAGCATGCATACATAAAGTGTTACTTGAATACTCAAGTTCATAAGCTTCAGTTACCACCTCTCTTGGTAGTTTTCCAGGTTTACGAATTGGAACAAATCCGATATTTAACTCATAAGACACTGGGCATCCAAAGATGAAACCTCTAGACTCAGGTCCTACTACAACATTTGCACCTAAACTTTTTGTAATTTCTGCCATTTCATGACATGCACTATGAAATGCTTCACCATTTTGTAATAGAGGAGTACAATCTTTAAAAGATATTCCTTCTTTAGGGAACCCTTCTACTGTTGCAATATACTTTTTATAATCCATATTAACCTCCTGTTTTTAATACATTATAATTTATTATACCACTATTTACTTCTTTAATAAAGAGTTTTGGTCATTTTTTTTGTTAGTTAGCCATAAAATGTATTGTTTACGGAGCTGTTATGACTAAAAAATTACATTTTGACAAAACTTCTTTTTTCTTTAATACCCTAATTATTTTAATTACCGGCTTTGTCATTAAAGCCCTCGGCTTAATTAATCGTATTTTTATTACTAGAATTTTAGGTTCTTCTGGTATGACCTTGTATATTATGTCTTTCCCTACCATTATGTTATTCATTAATATTTCATGCATGGGACTAAACATTACAATTAGCAAACTTGTTTCTGAGAGTATTAAAACAAAACAATATTCTCCGAAACTATTATTAAAAAAGGCTATACAAATTTCTTTAATAACTTCAATCATTACAATTACCTGTTTTTTAGCATTCTTATATCCTTTAACGCATTTTTTACTAAAAAATGATAATCTATTTTTTCCGCTTTTATCTACTGTTTTTTTAATACCCCTCGTAGGAATTAGTGATAGTTTGAAAGGATATTTCAATGGATTGAAACTAATGAAATACAGTTCAGCCGCAAATCTAGTTGAGCAAATTGCTAGAATAATTTTTAGTATTACTATTCTTTATATCACCATTCCCTATGGGATAAAAACTGCTACCTTTTTTTGTCTTTTATCGCTATCAATTGGTGAACTATTTTCTATCATATATTCGTTAATTAAAATAAAAAAGCTTAAAGCAATTGATTACACTAGTACTACTGGAGAGTTAAAAGCTATTTTAAAGATTTGCATACCCACGACACTTTCACATTTAGTTGGTAACTTTACATATTTTTTAGAGCCAATTGTTTATGTCTGGATTCTAACAATTTTAAATTTTCAACAATCACAAATTGAAGAATCATATACTATTGTAAATGCTTTTACTATTTCTTTACTTACCCTTGGATCGTTTGTTTCTACAGCTCTTGCGACAACAGTAGTGCCTTCAATTTCGGAAAGTAATGCGACTAATGACATAAGCAAAGTTAATTATTTCATTAAAAAAACTATTATTTTTTCTTTAATTCCAGGGCTTTTTATAACCATTATTCTTTTCTTTTATCCTGGTGAGATTATGAATTTTGTCTATAATACTACTAAAGGTGCGAGTGATGTAAAAAAATATGTCTTTTTCTTCCTACCTTACTATCTTGGAGTGCCACTTTCAGCAATTTATCAAGCCTTAGGAAAGGCAAAATCACTATTTAGAATTTCTAGTTTTTTTAATATTTTACGTATTTTGTTAATCGTTCTTTTATCAATTATTCCAAGTATCAACTTAAATTCATTAATTATCGCAACATTCATAACATTAATTTTAAACTTTATTGTAGTTTTTTTGAAAATTAAAAAACTAACATCGTTAAATGTCAGTTTTCATCAAAGTTTTAATTTGCTAATTACTTTTGTATTTTGTTTTATGTTAGTTCTTTTCTTTGATACTATCAATCTTAATTTTTACTTAAGTATTATTATTACTTTTATTGTTTACATTTTTGTATGTTACAAATTCAAATTAATCAATATTAAAAGTATCGTTACTAAGGCTAGCTAAAAATTGTTTACTTTGTAGTTCCTTAATCTTTAAGTATTCTTTTATATTTGCATCTTTACTTTCAAACTTTAATACTTTTAAAACTTCATCTAAATCGCAGTATTCCCATTCCCACTCAAGTGTCTTTAAATCATTATTTAAGAGTATTAGTCCTTTTAAGTTATTATTATGATAATAATTAATTGCCAGTCCATACACATCAAGAACATCATTAGGTATTTCCTCATAAAGTGTAGGTGATACCTTTTTTATTATTTTCTTAAGTTCTTTATCCATTTTTTTATTTACATTAATATTTAAACATTTTTTGTTTTTTTCAATTTTCTGGTCTATTTTGCTTCTTATTTCTCTATTTTGAAATTTGTCCCTAAATTCATATAATTTTTCATTTTCCCATTTTGCAATTTTCTTATCAACTTTTATTGATAATTTTATTTCTTTAATAATTACATTAGCAATTGCACTTTTTTTTCTTTCGACTTTATTCATCATATTCCCCTCTTTTTCGCTACTTATAAGTAGCAATTACAGTTAAAAAATAAAACATAGGTTTCCCTTTGTTACCTATATTTTACCATAATATTTATTTATTGCAAGTTTTATTATCTGATACTTCCACAAATGTTAGTGCACCACCGACTATTTCTAGTCCATATACTTCTTTTACTGAGTTATAACCATTACTTTTGACAAATTGTTCAATAAAATTTGTCGTATAACCAGCTTTTATTATATTTTCTCTGTTCATCCTCCCACTAAGTATTAATGGCAATGGAAACGAAGGATGATTTGATTTGGGAAACACCACCAACTCGCCACTATTTTCTAATATTGCATATTCAATCTCGGTAGGACTAGCATATCCATCTTTTCTAATTTGAACATATAGATCATCCATATTGTATCCATTTTTCTTCATAGCTTTAACATTAATTACGCCTTTTTCAATTATTAAACATTCTTTCCCATCAATAAAATTACGAAACCTAACCGATTTTAAAGAAATTAATGCCATTATTTTTTGAACTAATGCAATGCCTACCATTGGGAGTAAACAATACCAATAATTAATTTTGAAGTTTTCGATTCCTACAACCATAATATCCACAATTGTAAGTAAAATAAGTAAATCAAATAGACTTAATTGTCCTATTTCTCTTTTTCCCATAAACTTCATTAAAACAATTAAAATTGCATAGCCCAAAATAGTACGCAATAAAATAATCAAAATATCATTCATATTTATTTTACCTCAACATATAATTTAGTGGTGATACAATGAAATTTTTAAAAAACAAAGCACTAAGTTATTTTATCTTTATTATTATTTTGGCCATAACTATCATTATTTATACAAGTCTTTTATATTTTGGTGTTATATCAAGTAATGATAATACCGTTAAAACCGTTAGTTTTGTTATGGGTCTTGTCCTTTTTTTAATTTTAGGTTTAATTTCAGGACTTAAAGAAAAGAAAAGTGGATGGCTAGCTGGTTTTACCTCCTCATTATTTTTGGTACTTATTGTAATTTTTATTAATATAATTTCTAAAAATTTAACAGTTATGTCTTTAATAAAATATCTAGCTTATGTTATTTCCTCGATGCTTGGTGGGATAATTGGCGTTAACATTATAACAAAAAAGGGTGAATCTTGTTAATTCACCATTTTTATGTAATGTAATATA
>UQAI01000017.1 GCA_900538885.1 uncultured Mollicutes bacterium | reverse complement strand
TTATCATTATTTTTATATTAAATTTAATTAACTACCTGGTATATTTTATATCAAGGATATCTTTTACAATAAACTCATCATCAATGAATTCTCCATATATACTAAGTATTTTTGAAATGTGCATGATTGATTGACCAGTCTTCCAATCATATGATATTGCAAATTTAATATATTCTTTTATATCGTAGTCAGTTATATTAAATTCCCATGTTTTTCTATAATCATCTATACTTTCTCTATATTTAGATTTTAAAGAATATTCAAGACTAAAGAATTCACTATTTTGAATTTCAATTTTATCTATAGCAGTATTATCATTATCACCAAAAACGCTTATACATATGTTTATAAATCCTTGGTAGTAATCATCAAGAACAGCCACCGCATTACCATCTGGATCATAAATACTATTTCCCATACCTATTGCAACTTTATTATCAACAATTCTATCATTTACTTTATTATAAAAAATATCCATATGTAGATGTGATGATACACAATCATTTCCACCGCCTACAACACATCCATTAAAACAAGAAATAAAGATAATCACTCCAAATACTAAAAATATTTTTCGAATTTTGCAAATCATATGATACCTCCTTTTTTCTAATATTATATACAAAAAACTCCCTTTAGTTTTCTACCTAAAGAGAGTATATTTCATAATTATTTTCATCCCTTAGGTAATTTAATTGAAAACTATCAAGGGTGTGGTAAATCTACCGCATTAGTAGTATATCATAGAATTAATTAAATAGCAATCATTAAGTACTTTTATATATATTAGTTATCCTTCATACATCTATGCGTACAATAACAACATGGATTATTTTTCATTATTTTATCTACTAAAAACTTAACCTCTAGGCATTATGTATTATTTCATTCACAAAGTTAAAACTTGTTTTATTAAATATCTAATACAAGTTTAATAATACGTTGTTTAATGTTTTTTTGAATTAATCTTTAAACGTTAGTCCTCTCAACCTATTTATGGTAAACAACAAATCATATATTCTTATTTCTTCAAACCATATACTAGTAATTTGAGTTGCTTCTATGATAGTCTCATTTAGGGCATCATACCGTATTTTATCATAATATTTTGGTATCATTTGATATATATTTTTATCATAACATTCATTTTTTTGTAATATCTTTTTTAAAACATATGCAAGATAATTTATTTGATTATCGGAAATTAATGTGACAAGATTCGTTATATCGGCTTTATACTCACCTATGATAACTGTTTTGTTATTTTCATTCTTATTTACTTCAAAATAAAGAATTGGTGAATTAGTATTTTTAATCATTTTTCTACTATGTTTAATTTTTAATGTTTGTTCTTTTCCGGCATTATTTTTGAAAATTAGTTCATCACATTGTTTAGTAATATTTTTAATTTTAAATTTATCCATTAAATAAACGTTATTAGAATATTTAATATATTCACTTGACCCGCCAATAACCAAGATTATAGATATTCCTAGTTTTTGATAGATATCAACTATTCGGTCTGTAAACGGAATAATTGGTTCATTCTTAATTATCTTTCTCATATTGTCATCTCTAATCATAAAGTTAGTAGCACTGTCATCTTCATCAATTAAAAGAACTTTACAATTTGCGTTTATTGCTTCAATAATATTTGTTGCTTGAGAAACACTACCGCTAGCACTATCTGTTGAAAAATGTTTAACACTTCTACTTGTTCCTATATGTTTGAAAAAAACTTCAAGGTTTACGTTTGATATATATCTTGAATTTTCAGCAGAAACTCTTGTGATTTTTGTATCAGTTATACAAAACTCTCTACCATCACCAATTTCGTGATCATACACTCCATTTTGAATAGTTTCTAAAAGGGTTGTTTTACCGGAATATCCGCCACCTGTTATAATATTAATTCCTTTTTTAATAGCCATTCCTTTGATAGTTGTACCATCACTAAATGTAATCTTAACTTTATCTTCTTTTGGTGCCTTAAATGGAATAGCTGTTAAATTAGGGTTTATGGTGCCTTTTTCCCTAGGGAGAATACTACCATCACCGATAAAGGAAATATATCCAAATTTATCTAGATAGTTTCTTATTTGTTGTTCTTTATTATATATATCTAGAGCTTTCTTTATATCATATTTTTTATTAAAAATAATACATTCATCATTAACTACAGTAAGCAAATCTTTTATAAAATTAAAGGCACTTTTAGATATAATCGCATAATTATTAATTAACGGAAATCTAAAATATATGTTTAGAACAAACATGTTTTTTGTATTATTATAAGATATACCATTTCTTTTGATTATAACTTCGCTAGGCACTTGCGCTTCAACATATGGTCTTTCTCTATCACTTTTGTTGTTATTCCTATGTTCATGGTTATAATCATTTATGAGTCTACCTAAATATTTAAGTAGATAATGTTGTAATGGTAATATTGTTTCTTGATTACAATTATCATATATTAATTCTTGAGGAATACCAATATGAAAATACATAATCTCTGGATATTTATAATTTGATCCTGAAAAACAGAATTGAAGATTTTTATAAGCAAATAATCTTCTTCTATTTTCATCTTTTTCTTTTGTTAGTCGGTCTTCATAAAGATCAGTTAATCTTACCTTGTTTTGAGCATTCATACTCATTAATAGTTTTCTAAATAATTCCATTTTTGTCTCCTTTTTATTTATTTTTTGGTATAAGAAAAAAACTCCTAATATCGGAGTTTTAGAACTAATATATTATAGAAAACTAAAAATTACAAAGTAACTTTTTAGGTGAAATTAATGAACAATAGTTTCTATGAAATACACTAGATAAAACTCCTTTATTCATAAAAATCACCTTCTTTCTTTATTTGTGGTTGCATCTCTATAATATCATTTTTTATTTTTATTGTCAATAAATATGATGTTTAGTTTTCTTGACATTTATAACTTTTATATATATTAATTATCCACCATGGTGAAATTTCCATATAAATAAAAAGCACTTACCATTTGGCAAATACTTTTTGTTATTTAGTTTTTTTCATAAAATGTTATTTAAGATTCTATTGTTTTCCAACAACATTCCTTCATAAATGTCGCAATAACAGATATATCTTCACATTCATAGTATTTTACAAGCAATTTCTTAAACATCGGCACTTCCTTTTCAGGAATCACCAAGAAACCTCCGCCGTGCGAAATAAGATAATGGTTTGCAAAAATAATAGCGGCACGTTTATTACCATCCAAGAATATCTGAGCCTTCATACAGTAAAGACACAACTTGATAGCAATGTTGATAGGTTCATCGTTTTCCTCAACAATTTCTCGAATTCTGTCTTTTACATCCAACTCATTCGGCAAAGGTGGAACATAAGATGAACCACCTATGGTAACAGGAACTCCACGAATGCGACCACCTTCAGCAAAAAATCCTTCATTGACAAGTCTTGCAATATGGCTTAGCATATAATAGTCAGAACGGCTAGCAACTACATCTCGATCTAAAATAAACTCCCACGCGTGTTTTAAGTTCAAAATCTTTTGTACATCGGTGGCTGTTATGCCTGATACTTTTCCATTCTCTATGATTTCTTCCGTCTGTGGAAAGGACGTTGCAACGCCTTCCAAAACAGCCTGATTATAGATATTCATTTTCATATTAGCACGTGCAAATGCAATGTTTTTAATAACATCCGCGGAAAGTTCATCTTCAGAATATCCAGCTATAGCAAGTTGTTTCTCGATATTGCGAAGTGTTTTTCTAATTTCACGAACTTCTCTGGCATTTCGAAGAAGTAAATTATACAGTTCTTCGGTATATGCACCTACATACGTAGAAGTCTGCTTACCGGCGACACGTTTTCTAATATAAAGGTATTTTCCGTCACCGCGTTCCTTGATTTCGGGTGTACCATCATAGGGCATTAAGTTCAATCTTGCATGAAGATCAGCACGACTCCTAAGCAATTCTTGTATTTCACTATATTGTACTGCCATTACATCTCCTCCTTGGGGAACATTTTCCTTTATAATTGTATCATATTGTTCCCCAATAGTCAATATACATTGGGGAACATTTAACATAAATATGATGTTTAGTTTTCTTGATAAAATTTAATGTTTTTATAATTTTGATTTTTTAAGTCTTCTTCTTTTATTAAAAACTTTATTTTTCCATGTGGACAGTTAAAGTTTGGAAAACCCTCTGGCACTTTTTCTATATCAATAGTTAGTAGTGATATATATTCTCCTTCACTTGTTAATAAGGCATTACCAGTTTCTTCAGCTGTAAACTCAATAAATTTTGAAGTTGAATCTTCCATATTAAAATCTTCATTAATATTTTCATATTCTTCTTCTATTTCATCATTTGTGTAAAGGACCTTTGGTGTGACTGGATTTGTGTCTATTTCAAGAAATATATATATATAACCATCTTTGGGAAGTAAGGTCTGATATGCACTAATTTCTTTTAGATTTAATTGTAATAAGAAAAAGTCATCATTTAGATTGTTGATTTCCAAATAGTTTTTAGGGAATACTGGGCTTCCAAAAAATTTTGATTTTAAAGTAGTATCATCATTTTCTTCAACATTTGTTAGTATTTTAAAACTGATCATATTATCACCTTTCATTTTGATAAAAAGGTTATATGAAACCATATAACCTATTGTAATACTATTGTAACCATTGGTCTAACTGCATATACTGCATTTGATTGAGCCCATCTTTCTACAGTACCTACAACTTTACTATCACCAATACCACGAACAACGGATATACTATTTTCAGCAGTAATAAATGGAGAACGTAACATCCAATCAGTATAACCGAAGTAACTAGAATTCATATTTATGCCAGCACCAAGTGCTCTTGCATATTCGGTTGCTTCACAATATTTAGCAGGATCACATTCATCATGTGAACTTATAAATCCATATTTAACTTTTGTAACTTCTTTATATGACATTAAATATACATAATCTTTTGTTGTAGTACTTGCGAATGGATTGTCAGTACGACTAGCAGTTGTAGCATCCGAGTTGTCTACTTCTGTTAGTTGAACTTTTGTTTTTTCCACATCAGTAAATGCTTCATTATAAAATGTTTCATTTAGCCATTTTCTAACAACTGACGTACTATAGTCGTTGGTTGTACCAAATGTTTGAGCCGCTAAAGCATATTCAGATAACAATTGAAGTTTACCATTTTCTTCACTAATAACACGCCATTTAATTGGTAAAACTTTAAAATAGTAATTTCTCTTACTAACTAAGTTAGAAGAAAGGATATTTTTGTCTAGGAGATATTCAACTTTTCCATTAAATTTATAAACATCAGCAATTGTTGGAGTAGCAAATACTTTTATATATTTTTCTCCCTCTAAATAACTTATATTATTTTGACAAAGTTGATCTAGTTTTTGGATAGTCGCATAATCATATACAACCGTTTGTGGATATTTACCAAAATAGATGTATTTAATACCATTTTCAACTACAACTGTACCATCAGTTGGAAGTTGCCATTTCGCATATAATTCAACACCAGCAGGAGTTGTAGTATTTAACACCTTAAGCGGTTCATCTGATAAGTCTTCTTTCATACACCAACCTAAGAAAACATAACCATATTTTGTTGGAGTAGGAAGTACGACATCAACATCAAATTCATATGTATCAGGTGCATCACTTGAATTTAATCCGCCATTTAAATTATAATTTATTTTATTAATCCAACGAGCTTTTAAATTTAAAGCACCTGTCATTCCAGCAGTAATTTTTCCAACTAAATTACCTTCTTCATCAAGCCATCCACCAAAAGTAAATCCATCTTTTTGAGGAACTGGAAGTTTGCTTACTGTTTCAATTGTATATGTAGTTAATGGATTTTCAGCTTGAATTCCATCATTTAAATCATATGTTATTGTATATACTTCAGCTTCCCATTTTGCGGTTAACTTTATTTCGCCAGTTGTACCTTTATTGATCACTTCTAATTTATTTCCATATGTTGTGCCTTTATACCAACCTGCAAATGTATAACCTTTTCTTGTTGGAATAGGAAGTTCTACAGCTTGGGTAACATTATATACTGTAGGAGCAGTAGTTAAATCTAAGTAACCACCATTTAAATTATATTTTATTTCGTATGGTAAAGCTATTCTATTATACACCGCAACAGCTTTAATTGGTTTGTCCTCTTTTACTTCAATAGTTCTAACAACTTCTGAAGTACCTGTTGTCTCATCTTCAATGCGCCATCCAACAAATGTATATGAGTAGCCAGGTAACTCTGATTTCTTTCCAGGTATCATTGCTCCGCCGCTTCTACCAATTGCTACTTTTTCTGTACCAATAATTGTTTCACCGTCTGTATCATAAAAAGTTATAACTGGGCGTTTAATGGAAAGACCAACGATAAATAATGATATACCTAGTACAAATAATATTAAACCAACAATAGTTGTGGTAATTATTCTTTTTTTGCTATGTTCCATTTCAATTCCTCCACTCTTATTAAGCATATTATACCATTTATAGAAGATTTAATCAAGTAATAAATTCTAATTTTATTTTTTAAAAGAAAAAACGAAATGTTACCATCTCGTTTCTCATTTTTTGAACTAATTACGACGTTCTTTAATTCTTGCTGACTTAGCAGATAATCCACGGATATAGTTAAGTTTAGCACGACGAACTTTACCAAGACGTGTAACTTCGATTTTCGCAACCATTGGTGAATGTAAAGGGAAAATTCTTTCAACACCAACACCTGATGAAATCTTACGAACTGTGTAAGTTTCGCTAATGCCACCACCGTGACGTCCAATTACTAATCCTTCAAAAATTTGGATTCTTTCGCGGTCGCCTTCTTTAATTTTTACATGAACACGTACACTGTCACCTGGACGGAATTCAGGAACGTCATTTTTCATGTATGATTTTGTAACCGCATTAATTAATTGTTGACTCATAATTAACACTCCTTATCTTCTGGTATTCATTCATATTCCATATCAACTTGGGGTATATCAGCGGAATACCATGTTTTGCTTTAATATTATACCATATTTTAATGTTTTATGCAAATCATATATTCTTTTTTGTTCTACATATTCAAATGATAATGCTTAACTTTTTCTTTTTTTTACATTTTGTGATATTATTATAATAATTATAGGAGGTATATATGCCGCTAAACATTGGAGAAGTAAATAAATTTATTGTAAAACGCGAAACAGATATCAGTTATACTTTGAGTCCAGATGATGATGAATTAACAACTTATGTGTTTTTACACTTTAATCAAGCTACAAGAAAACTAGAACCAGGCGAAAAAATTGACGCTTTTTTATACTATGATCAGAAAAAAAGATTATGTGCCACTATGGAAATGCCATTAATTACAACCCATAAATTTGGACTTGTTGAAGTTGTTGATATTATGGAAAAAGCAGGTGTCTTTGTGAATATTGGCATTGCGAAAGACATTTTATTATCAAAAGATTATTTACCAAATTATTTGAGTGCTTGGCCTAAAGTTGGTGATAAAGTACCATGTATTTTAGTTGAAAAGCAAAATCAATTAGTTGCTCGTCCTATTATTCCTCAAGATTTGCACTTTAAAGAACCACCTCTAACTATTGGTCAAACTATAGCTGGTAGGGTAGTTAAAATCAATCCTGAAGGAATGACTATTTGTACTTCAGAATATCAGTTTGTATATCTTCACAAAAGTTATTTAAGAAAAGACTATCGTATTGGAGAAGAAGTAACCTGTAAAATTATTCACATTAATGAAGCAGGTCACTATCATGCTTCAACCATTGCGCAAAAAGAATATGCAAGATTTAGTGATAGTGATATCATCCTTAATTATTTAAAGAAAATGGGTGGCATTGTTCCCCTAGGTAACGCATCTACTCCTGAAGAAATTACGAGATACTTTAAAATGAGCAAAAGTGCATTTAAGCGTGCTGTTGGAGCATTATATAAACAAAGATTAGTAACAATAGAAGATCATAAAATCACACTATTATAATAAAAACACATTAGATTGCAAGTAATCAAATTAATCACTACTTATCTAATGTGTTTTATTTATTAATCAAATGTTACGGTAATTGCCGAAACTACACCAACTTCTCCAATGTAAATTCCACGTTGTCCATACGCAGCACCATTAGGTCTTATAGTCACAACATTGATGACTTGAGTTGAAGACGGAGTACGAAGCCACCAATAATATGTATCCATATTTTCCTCAAAGCCACATCCAACAGCTTTAGCATAGTCTGTTGGGCTCTTTTGTTTTAAAGTGTCTTTACCAAAGTCACCAGTCATAAATCCATATTCAGCATTTATTACATCTTGCTTGCTTAATAAATATACTTTATCATTAGTATCATTACATATATATTTATTTTCATCGTCTAATGTTGAAGTTAAACTATTGTCAACTAAGGTAGTGTTAATGTATACCTTTTTGAATCTTTAATTTGCAAGTTATTTTAGCATACTTTATCATTTTTTTCAAGTGTATTGCTGATTATAGATAGCAAAGCTATGCTGTTTCATAAGCAAATTAAAAATTACCAACCATCCAATTAAGTATTAAATTTAAAGCAATTTAACTTAAGAATTTTAAGATTACAGTTTAAAAACTAAAACAAAATATAAGTTATTTTGTATAACTAAGAAATTCTATCGCTTGAAACTCTTTTTTCACATCAACAAATGAAAAAGCCATTTTCAACCCCCATTTAATTTAAAATGTCATTTTTGTATTTTTTTCTATTTATGATTATATAGTATCTAATAACTTTAACAACTTATTACATTATTTAAAACAATATTGTTTAATGTTAACTAATCATATAAAGAGTTTTGCCTTTAGTACGATTACTATAACCTTCTTTTTCTTTAACACCATAAGCAGTAGTCGAACAAACTAGATAATATTTATTCTCTATTAATAAGACTAGATAATATTCTCTCTCACCATATTCAATATAATCATAATGTGCTTTATTTTGACCAGTCGTGTTTCTACTAAGCCATACTCAAATAAAACGTTGATAGCAAGTTCTACCAACGTTTTATTTTAGCTAACTTTATTTCATTGTTACTTCAATTACTGCTTCTTCACTGTTCATGCTGATTACTTTTAATTCAAAGTTTGCTGATGTACCGTCATACCATTTAACGTTTTTGAAAACATCATTTACTTTAAATAAATCTTTGTTACTTGAAAGTTCGTTTTGGTTAACATGGTTACCACCATCAGCTTCAACTAATGAAATTAGTTTGTGGTTTGTTGTACTATTATTATATTTATAAACATCCCAAATGCTACAAGCTTCACTAGGATCATTTTTTGTGGCATCTATATGATAGATTCTAATTCCACTAGTACTGAATAATCCAGAGTAACCTGCTTCTGCTTTATTTAATCCATCTGGAGTATAGAAGTCAACAATATAATATTCATCAAAATATGTGCCATTCCAATTTTTAGGAATAATTAGTGCATCACCACTTGATCCAAATGATTTTAAGGTAATTGTTGCACTGTCTTCACCCATAATTAGTGGTTGTATCCAACCAAGAATAGCCTTTGAGAATGGATTGTGATCACCTACATTACAATCCATCATATCGCCGCCACCAAGACCACCATTAGGGCCTTTTGATGAATCTGTATCATAGTAATCATCTAAGCCAAGTAAGTGACCAGATTCATGAATAAATGTTTCAAGATTATATTTAACACTTTTACCACTTGCGAAAGTTTCAAATAAGAAATCATAACCAGCAAGCAGATAGAAATCAGCTTCAACATTATCATAATATTCAACATCATCTGTGAAATATTCATAAGTGTAAGCCCACCACATTGAGTTATCATCTGTTCGATTAATTTCACATGTATAAACTAAATAGATTGAATCAATATATCCATCACCATCTGAATCATATTTACTATAATCAATTGTTGAATCATAATATGTAAGTGCCGCTTTAATGATTTCATAATCACCTTTTTCAATACCATCATAGTAACTAGATGATTTACCGGTGCTATAAACTGGTAATACATCACCTGAAATGTTTAATTTACCAAATGAAGCTTTTTGATAATATGAAGTTAAACTTTCCCAGCCAGTTTCTTCACTTGTTCCAAAAAAGGCAGTTCTAATGTTTTCTACCATATTAGCAGGAGCGGAAGCATCTGTAAATTCAACAGGAATTACAAGTACCTTAGGACTACCAATTGAAGGTAAGCCTCTATTTACACCATATGTTGTTTTAGTATCTTTATCATAACCCATTTCTTTAATAACATCTTCTAATATCTCGGTATCATCTGATGCTCTAAATGGTTTGCTTTCTTCATCTGTTACATTAATTATAAATCTAACTGTGAAATTATTGTATTTTACTATTACTTCATATGCACCATTAATATTTGGATTATAATCATGAATAAAAGTACATTCACTTGTTGGAATAACTTTAGTTGTATTATTACTATAAACTAATGAAACTACAATATCCTTAGTTATATCATTAAATGCAGTTCCTGGTAAAACTTTAATTGTTGTTTTATTAACCTTAATTTCAGTTTCAACCACTTCTACTTCTTTTGTTGTAATACTTGAGAAGTTTGTTAGTGCAACTTGATATGAGTTATAACAGCTTACCACCGCATTACTTACATTAATGTTATCACCTACTGATAAAGTTTGTAATATTTCAAAGAAAACTTCTTTATAAGCACTATCAACATGTTTAGATATAAATAACGTTGTTTCATTAGTTCCATCGCTAATTTTAATACTATGGTCTTTATTATTTAATGAATAACTAGATGGAAGACTTACAATCTTCATATTAGTAAAACTTACTAGTTGAGATATATGACTTCCAAGGGTTTCATCACTTAGATTTGGTAGAACTACTGGTGAAAGTTCTTTTTCATTTCCAGTATAATCAAGTGATTCAATATCTTGAATTTCTACTAAACCACAGAAAGTTGTTTTAGTACCTGAAACTAAGATTTCTTTGCCAAGGGTTGCACGTTCATCAAGAGCTGAGGTTGAACCTAGATATATATATACACCACTTGTAGCATCTTGAATATAGACATTATTACCAACTACACCGGCAATGTAACCTTTTACTGTGACACTATCATTATCAGCTTTATTATAAACTTCACTAATTGTTATTGTGTTTGGATTATCATTTAAATCTGGTAAAGTAATTGTGACATTTCCAAAATTAGAAAATTCTTCTAAATATACATAATCATATATTTCTCCATTAAAAGTATATTTTGATAATGCTTCAATTTTAGTTATGTAACCATTGCTAACGGTGATACTTAAATCTTGGTATTCATTAGAACTATACTCACCAAATATTTGACTAGCTACTTCATGAACTTTAGTTGTATCTTTTAACTTATACACACCACCTTGTAAGGTAAACATTGTAGAATCAATATTTGATAAATCAAATGTTACATATGCCATATAGTAATTTTCAAATGTTTCATCATCTTCAGTTACTATATAATAACTGCCATCATAATCTTCAATATAGAAACATCTAACGTTGTCAATTGTTGTTAAATACACTGAATATGTACCAGTATTTTCGATATAACTAATCTTTAAAGTTGTACCATCACTATCATAATATGTATTAGAACGGTCAGTACTTCCTTTTTCACTAAATGAATAAACTAAACTATAATTAGTCATATTCTTTAAAGCTTCACCTAGTAAGTCTTCAGTAATTGTTTTTTCTTTCCAAACTGCTGAAAGGGTAACATTGCCAACTGCAGTTTCGCTGATAGCATTAACTATTCTACCATTTAATTCCCAACCAACAAATTCAAATCCATCTTTAGTTGGAGTAGGTAAATTTTTAAGGCCAGTACCAGAGATATATGATGAAGGTGCATCAAGTGGTAATTTACCGCCATTTAAACTATAGATAATATTGTATTCTTTATTATCTGGAAGTTTTTGATCAATTTTTGCGTAAAATACTTTATCTCCAATTTCACTTTTTTTAATCTTTTCAATTTTTGAACCACTAAGTTCTTCATTATTATACCAACCTAAAAAGCCTTCTTCATTAAGTGGTAATAAAATGGTTTCTTCTCCTGATACATATGAACTTGGTTCATGTTCGATGTTTACTTCATTTACATAATAACTAATTTTATATGAGTTGCCATCTCCTTTAGGGGTTAAATCACATGCCGTGATAACACATATTGCTAGTAATAATGTAACTATATAAAATATTCTTTTCTTCATTTTTGTACTCCTAACATCCACAGTCATCTATTCCTTTTACTATTTCTATAACTCCATTTGCTTGTTCTTGTAATGTATTAAAATCACCAGTATATATATATATTTTCTTATAGCCTTGATTTTTTAGTTTCAGTGCTTCACGGTTAACTACCTTTCCATCATTATCTAATAGAAAGACAGTTAATGATTGACTGTAATTTAGAGTCATCCATTTATTAAAGCTTTCACTCATTCTACTTTCATAAACGGCATCTGTTTCATTTTCTTTTTTAGTTTTATAATATTGATAGCTTATAAAACCTTTTAGATGACCTTCAGCATATTCACTTTCAAGCGTTCTTAAATCAATAGCCACAAACCCTTGTTTTTGGTCTGATAAATATTCATAATACGCATCAATATAATCATTTGCTTTAGTTTCATCAAATACATTTACTTTTTTACAACTAATCATAGTAAAACATAGAGTAACTAATACTAATATAAATAATATTCTTTTATTTGTTTTCATTTTTAATTTCCTCTAACATTTCTAAATCTTCTTTCGTTAGATTGGCTTTTTCTAAAATATCTGGTCTTACTTCATAAGTCTTTTTAAGTGACATATAGCGTTGCCACTTTTTTATTTTTGCATGATGGCCAGATATTAATATTTCTGGGACTTTTTTTCCATCATATTCTTGTGGTCTAGTATATTGAGGATATTCTAGTAAGTTTTCACTAAATGATTCATTCACTGGTGATTCTTCACTAATAACTCCAGGTACTAACCTACTTATTGCATCAACTAAGATTGCGGCGGGGAGTTCACCACCAGTTAATACATAATCGCCTATGGATATTTCTTCATCAACATAGTCTAAAACTCTTGCGTCTATTCCTTCATAATGACCACATATAATAATAATATGTTCTTCTTTTGAAAGTTCAAAAGCTTTTGCTTGATTAAATGATTTACCACTTGGTGAAGTTAGTATAACTTTAGCTTTTTTGTAATCATTTATACTTTCCAATGCTCTATGTATCGGATCAACCCTAATAAGCATTCCCGCACCACCACTATATGAGTAATCATCTACAGTTGAATGTTTATTACCAGAAAATTCTCGAAAGTTAATTAGGTTACATTCAATCAGTTTGTTTTCAATTGCTCTTTTAAGAATTGAACTTCCTAATATTCCTGTAAACATTTCTGGAAAAAGAGTTAATATATCAAATTTAATCATCTTATTCCCTCTATTTCTTCAATCACTATTTTTTCATTGGTTATTTCTTTTACAAAGGCATCAACGAAAGGTACTAAAAATCTTTTATCATTATCATCAATTATTTCTAAAATATAACCACTAGGTATTTCGATAACATCTGTTACAGTTCCTAGTTTTTCGTTTAAAGTATTATAAACAATCAAATCAATTAAGTGATCAATGTAATATTCGTTTTCATTTAGTGGAGGTATATCTTCTTCATCTGCATATATTTTCATACCCACATTATCTATTACTTGATTAATGTTATCTAAATTATCAATAGTAATTAAAACGTTACCTTTATGAATTCTTGATGAACTAATCGTGTGCATAGCATTATTACTAAACATAACTTTTGTTCCTTTTCGAAAGCGATATTCAACAAAATCACTTTCACTATAAACTTTTAATTCACCTTTAATACCAAATGTTCCTATTATTTCTCCTATCATAATTTTATTTTTGTTCATTTGGATTCTCCTTTTTCTTGGATTTAAAATGATAATCAAACATAATCAACATCGAATTAAATATGGCAAGAAGAGAAACACCAACATCTGATAAAATAGCAAGCCAAAGTGGAACAGGATTCGATGGAATAATCGCAAGAATCATTACAAGTAGTTTTATAACTAGTGAAATTATAATATTTTCGTAGACCTTTAATTTTGTCTTTTTCGCTATTTTAATTGCCTGTGGTAATTTATTTAAATCATCACTCATAATAACAACATCTGAAATAGCGATTGCGGCATCACTACCAGTCGAACCCATCGCAATACCAACGTCACTACTTGCGATAGCAGGAGCATCGTTCATTCCATCACCTACAAAGACAGTTTTACCATCTTTGGCACTATCTCTTATTTCTTGTAACTTTTCAACTTTTTCATTTGGTAAAAGTTCTGAATACACAATATCAATGCCAAGTTCTTTCGCTACGTTTTCAGCAATGCCCTTAGAGTCACCAGTTAAAATATAAAATTTATCAACCCCTTGATGACGTAGTTTTTCAATTGCTGGAGCTGCTTCTTCTCTAATTACATCACCAATAATAACATATCCTAGATATACTTTTTCCTTGATAATATAAAGAACTAATCCACTTGCTTCAACACTAGGAACTTCAATTTTATTGTTTTGCATTAAGCGGTAATTCCCAACTATTACTTTTTTACCATTAATAGTTGCTTTAGCACCACCTTGTAAACCAGAAAAATCACTTATTATTTCTGAGTAAACATTTTCTCTTCCGTAATCATCAACTATCGAAACACCTATTGGATGATTAGAATAAAACTCTGTATAAATTAAAGCATTAATAATCTCATCTTTAGATATTGTATCATTTGATGGTACAACATCAGTAATTTTAAATTCGCCTTTTGTTAAGGTACCAGTCTTATCAAAAACTATATTTTCAACATTATTTAAGGTCTCTAAATAATTACTACCTTTAATAAGAATACCATTTTTACTTGATACTCCAATTCCCAAAAAGAAACTTAAAGGAATTGAAATTACTAACGCACAAGGACAAGAAATTACTAAAAATACCATAGCTCTATAAATCCATTCAACCGCAAGTCCCCATACACTACCACTATAATTTTGAAGTAATAATTGGATTATGAAACCACCTACTCCAGATACTACCGCCAAGATTAATAAAATCGGAGTATAGTATTTAGAAAATTTAGTAATGAAAGTTTCTGATTTTGCTTTAGATGTTGAAGCGTTTTCTACCATATCAATAATCTTAGTTATCATTGATTGTGAATATGGTCTAATAACTTTAATTTCAATCATCGCCCCCATATTTACACTTCCAGCCATTATCTCATCATCTTTATTTATTTCTCGCAACAATGTTTCACCAGTTAAATTTTTGGTATCAAGTGTCGCATGAGCATCTAATAAAATCCCATCAAGTGGTATCATTTCACCTTTATTTACAACTATAACATCATCAGGTAAAATGCTATCAACATCAATCTCTAAAATTTCATCATTCTTTTTTAATTTAGCTACTTTTATATCAATTTTTAATAACTCTTCAATTGACTTTCTACTCATATTTACCGCGTAATGTTGGAGGGCTTCTCCTATTTGGAAAAGTGCCATAACCATAATAGCTTCAACATAATGTCTTGTGACAATTGCCCCTATACTTGCGATAGTCATTAGTGAGTTTTCATCAAAGAATTGTCTTTTAATTACATTCTTTATGAACCTGATAATAACTGGATATCCAATTAATACATATGTTAAAATTAACAATATAACGTGTACAATATGATATGTGTCATGGCCTATTTTTCCATCATCTTCATGTGAAAAAATTAATTTCCAATCTTGAAAGTTAAATCTAATTAAGAATAGTAATCCAAAAATAAAACAGAAAATACCAATTGTAATCGCAATTTTTCTGAAGGTATATTTATACCTTTTTTCTGGAATTATTTCACCTTTATTTTTACCGTGTTCTGTTTCTTTCTTAGTAACAATAATTCTATCATCAACTTTGTGAGCTATTTCTGTTACTAATTCAACAATGTTATTCATTTGTTCTTCATCAGCACTTTCAATAATAAAACGAAAACTTGTATAGTCGACTAACAATTTTTCATAATTAAGAGTCTTCTTTGCGATTGTCTCTATTTTAGTAGCACAATGAGCACAATCTAGACCATTTAAATATAATACTGCACGATAAACCTTTTTATTAACAATTAAGTTAAGTGTAGCTTTTTTTTCATATTTTAAAATAGCTTTTAATATATCATCTTCTGCTTGTTTAATTTTATTATTCAGGTTTCTTTCTTTATCTCCATATTTATATTCTACTCTTAGAATATCTTTTTCGATATCAATTGTTGCACTCGCAACATACTTTACTTTTTTAATTTCATGAATAATGCGTCGATTATTCTTGTAATTAATCTTTGACATTTGATAGTTTTTAATTGTTCCAGCCATTATCATTCACCTTTAGGAAGCTCTATTAAACTTGATTCAATAATCCGTTTAACCATATCTCCATTAAGACTATAGAAAACTTCTTTCCCTTTCTTTTCAGCTTTAACGATTTTAGCATCCTTTAATACCCGTAAATGGTGTGAAATTGCTGGTTGACTAATTTGCATATGATTTGTAATTTCACTCACATTAGCCTTTTTATTCATCAAATAAATAATAATTGATAAACGGGAAGTATCACCTAGCAGTGATAAGGTGTTAGCCAGTCTATCAACATTTTCTAATGATGGCATACTCATTATAATCACCTATTCTTTCATATAAATATATGTTTATATATCAATAGATATTATATCTTATTTTACATATTTTTGCAAGAAAAAGGAATGTACTAGTTAAATTACCATTAAATTAGTTTTTTAAAAAGCATACCAATAGACTCAGGGTCTTTGATATGCTCTATTTATGTTATTCTGTTATTGTTAAATGAATATAAAGGAAGATTCTACTATTTAGACTATAACTTCCTGTAAGATCTACTCTTCCTACTCCACTTGATGTAATTAGTAAAGCATGATTCATATCTACACTTATGTCATCTATACAGTTAATACTCCATCCATAATATTCTACATATGGATATGGACTATTTGTAAAGTCTAATTCTAATGTATACATTCCATTTTCTTCACTATATGAGTATGTCATATTACTCTCTAGCACTATTACTTCAGTTTTTGTTTCTTTTATTAATATGCTGTAAACTATCATAACGTTTATAATGCTAAATAAAGTTTATAAAACTGTTCTAAGCATATTTGGACGAAAAAACACCCTTGTCCTAAGAGTATTTTTATTGCATACTTAGGAAATGTATTTTCTAAATTTTCAGTATACCATAATATGGAACTTAAAGAAAATGTTTTATTAAGAACAATTAAGATATTTTTAATTTTATATATTACATTATAAAACTAGTAATAATCTCTGTATAAATATCTTATAAATTAATTTTTATTCTTAATTATTATTTCAGCGTTTCCACCATACTTATCATTTTCTTTAATGATTTCACCAACATCATTTACAATGATTTTACCCTTTAGAGGATTTTTAATTGAAATTAATTTGCTATTGATATTAGCGTTAACTTCGCTATACTCAAATGCAAGATCTGCATCATCCATAGTACAGTCTATTAATTCTATTCCTGTACTATAACAAATTGGTTGTGTACCTTTTATATGGCAACGTACAAATTTGATATTTTTGGCATACCAAGCTAAATATTCACCATTAATGGTTGAATCATATACTTCAACGTTTTTCGCATGCCAGAAAGCATCTTTTGTATCAAGAATACTATTTTTAATTATTAGATTATTAACATATTGAAATGAATATTTACCACTAAAATTAACATTTTCAATCGTTATATTAGAACTTTCAAAAAATGCATATTCACCACTTACACTAGAGGTTTTAACATCAATCATATTATTACGCCAACTAAATTCTGGTGAATTAATATTAGAATTCACAATTTCAATATTACTACATTCTCTTAAAGCTTTAACACTTTCAATAATTGTATTCTTAATATTAATGTTTTTACTGTACCATAGTGGTGCTCTTGAATTAACTGTCATTGTTGAATCTTTTATTAATATGTTTGTATCATGCCAAAATGGATAGCGTAGATCCATATAACAATCATTAACTATTATGTTTTCACTTTCTTTTAAGGCTGATTCGCCATCTTCTTCACCTTCAAAACGACAATTAATTAGTTCAACGTCTTTTTGATTATATAATGCACGTTCTTCACTATATATTTTATTTTTAATTGTATTCATTTTTTACCCCCTTTGTATTTAAAAAATTATCTGGTTGCCCAGATAATTCTTATTCAATGCTTGTAAATTCAACCGTAACAAGTTGTTCATTACGGGTTGCAGCGGCATGGGTTAAAGTCCTTATGGCACTTGCTACCCGACCATGTTTGCCGATTACTCTTCCAAGGTCATTGGGATGAACCTTAACAGTAACAGCAATTTCTTTTTCACTAACTGCTTCCGTTGAAACAATTACTTCTGATGGGCGAGTTACAAGTGGCTTAACTAATCCTCCAACTAAAGTTTCGTAATTAATTTCAGCCATAACTTTCACCTATTTTTCAGAAGTTTCTTTACTTGCAAATTTAGCGATAATGCCTTCTTTTGATAATAAAGATTTTACTGTATCAGTAGGTTTAGCACCATTATTTAACCAAGTTAAAACTTTTTCTTCATTGAATTTAACTGTTGCTGGGTTTGTTAATGGATTATAAGTACCAACGATTTCAATGAAACGACCATCTCGTGGGTTTCTTGAATCAGTTACAACGATACGATAAAATGGTTTTTTCTTACTACCAAATCTTTGTGATCTTATTTTTACAGACATATTATTATCCTCCTATTGTTAATATTAAATCCTTGAATATTATACCATATTCTCCATACTCTGTCAAGTATAATGACTTGACAGTATAATATTTAATCGTGAGGAACTTTTTATACCATTTATTATGTATTTAGATATTTAACAATACCATTAATAAAGTCTACTTGTTTTCGTAAATTATCTATTTTGTCGTAAGTTGTAAGCTTTAAATTTACTTTTACTTCTTTTTCAAAATCATTATAAGCTTCTGGATGCTCATTAAGAATAACATACCATTTAGGATGATATCTAAGATATGTTAAATATAAATCATTTTGATAAAGTTTGCTTAATACTTCTTGATTCATCAGTCCCACCAACTATTGTAATTCGCATTATATAAACCTGTTGCGGCTTTACCACCAAAGCTTTGGGTTATTTGTAAAACCTTTTGAACGGTATTTAGGGTTTTACTAATAGAATCTGGGTTAATTTTTTTCACATAGCCCCAAATGTTTTTTATATTATCTGATGATAACAAGTCTTCTATCTTTTTATTATCGGTAGTACTTTCTTTTTTTTCATATTGTTTCCATGAGCCGTCTTCTTCGCCTAAAATTACCCAGTCTTCATAGATTGCTTGCCAGGTCTTTTTTCCATTTAATACTTCATTTCGTACAAGTGGATGTTTGGATACAAACTCTCTAAATTCATTCATTCTACTTGCCATATAATCACCCCTACTATAATTTATTACATTTATCTATTTTTGGTGACAAAATAATCAATAATATTATTTTGGTGACAAAATAATCAATAATATTATTTTGGTGACAAAATAATATTATTTTCATACTATAAATTGAGAGGAGGGAAAATATGTTTTTTAAGAAAAAAGAAGAACGCTATAATAATCCTATGCCAAACCCATATATGCAGCCAAGTGGAGTTCCTGGATATATGTACAATTATCAGGAAGTAGCTCCTAACAATTATGATATGGGTAGACTTCAAACCGAGATTAATGAATTAAAGCGTTTAAATAATGAGATGTTAAAACGAGTAAGCCGTCTCGAAAATTATTTAGGCATTCGAGGTAATGATAACAATTCTTACTAGTTTTGATTTTCTAATCTTTTAATGGTTTGGTAAATTGAAATACCAGTTATTTTGAAAAAGTTTTGATCATATTTTTTTTCTAATGAAATGTTATTGATAATATTTTTATATTCACGATAACTTTCTAAAATTGTCTCACTTTTAATATTTTGATGTTTAGTTCTTTCCATTAAAGAATAGAAATTAAAAATCTTTACAATTTCTTCGGTTGTAAATAAATCATAATCAATATTCATTGCTAATTCTTGTTCATGTTTTTGTTTCATTTTAAATCACCCATTACATTGTACCACAAATTCTTAAAATAATAAAAGAATATGTATTAAGATTTGGGTTATCGCATACTCACATTTGAGTATTCTAACATAACATAGAGTAGATAAAAGGAGGGGAAATTATGTATCAACCTAACTATGGATTCAATTGTTGTCAACCTACTAATACAGGATGCTGTAACACTGGTTGTGGTGGCGGTTATGGCTATGCTTTAATTCTAGTATTATTTATCTTATTAGTCATCATCGGTACTGCTCGTTGGTAATCTAATTACTCTAAGACTGCTGAACATTCAGCAGTTTTCTTTTTACTTGTATTTTTTTCCATCTTTTAGTATAATTGTAAAACGAGAAAAGATGGTGATTATATGCTTACAATGAAAAATATTATTAGAGAAGGAAATCCACTTCTATATAAACGCTCTGTTGATGTTGAACTTCCCTTAAACGCAGAGAATCAAAAAACAATTGAAGAAATGATTGAATATATATTTAATTCCATTAATCCAAAGATTGCTGAAAAATATAATTTGCGACCTGCTGTTGGACTTGCGGCCCCACAACTTGGAAAGAACATTAAAATGCTTGTTATGTATTGTTTTGATGAAAATGGTAATGAACATTTTTATCCGATGATAAACCCAAAGATTGTTAGTTACTCTGAGGAATTAACATATCTTGATTGTGGCGAAGGTTGCTTATCAGTTGACCGAGAAGTTGAAGGGTATGTTCATCGACCTAAAAGAGTAAGTGTTGAAACATACTTATACAATAAAGGAAAACTTGTAAAGGTTAAACTTCGACTTCATGGCTACCCTGCTGTTGTCTTTAGCCATGAATATGATCATTTAAATGGCGTTTTATTTGTTGATCATATAAACAAGGATAATCCTTTTTATGTACCTAATAATTCAACACCAATCATATTCAAGGATAATAATAAAGAAGAACAAAGATAATCGTTACCTTTGTTCTTTTTCTTTCATTATGTATTTTCTAATACTTTTTTCAAGTCCATCATTAGTGATATCTTCACCAATAATTTTCGCACTTAACTTGGCCGCAGGTGTACCATTTCCCATACAAATGGATGTACCAACCTTTTCAAACATAACTGTATCATTATCCGAATCGCCAATCGCATAAGTATTTTCTAGTTTGTAACCTAATTGTTTAATTACCATTTCCACACCATCACCTTTTGAAGCATTATGTGGGATGATGTCCGCTGCAAAGTAACCCCATTTAATGATTTCAAGTTTTGGAAAAAGTGGTCTTAATTCATCAATCACTTCATTGGATACAAAAATCCACATTTGATTAACAAAATCATTTTCTTCAAACACTTGTTTTTGAATAAAATCAATATGTAAATTTACATACTTTCTAAAATTATCAATTGTTGCTTCATCCATAATATTTATATATAATTTATCTAGTGTAAGCATCATCACACAATAGTTATGCTCAGTGGCATATTTTACAAAGCGATTAACCTCATGATAGTCAATGCCATTACAATACATAACTTTATCATCAACAATTATATTTTGTCCATTCGCAAGAACAAATCCTTTGAAGTACTTTTTATATGGATCTAGACAAACAATAGTATTTATCGTTCTTCCGGTTGCGATAAACAAATCATAGTTATCATCTTTGCTTAATTTATCTAATATTTCAACTGTTTTTGGTCTCAAGCCTTTAATTGTACTATCATATAAAGTACCATCAATATCTAAAAATATAGCTGTCTTATTGTTCATTTTTATCCTCTACTCATTATATGTTGTCTATATTATACATTAAATTATAATTTTTAGGTTAAGCTTTACATTATTTTTATTTGCTTTTTCATTTAAAATTTGATATAATACTTAAGTAAAATATTTAAGAAAGGAGGAACTTATGAACAAAACACAATCAAGGAAAAAATACTACCCTTCTAATGATATTAAAATATATTCACTAGGGGGACTTGGTGTAGTTGGAATGAATATGTATGTCGTTGAAACAAAAGAAGAAATCATCATAATGGATGCTGGTATTCTTTTTGCTGATGATGATTCAAATGGAATCAACTATATTATACCTGATTTTACACATTTAATTAAAAATGAGAAAAAAATTGTTGCTCTTCTTATTACACATGGACATGAAGACCATATTGGAGCACTACCATTCTTACTACAAAAAGTTAATATCCCTGTGATATATGCAAATGGGATTGCACTTGGTTTAATTAGAAATAAAATGCAAGAGTTTCCAAACATATCATACAATCTTCAACCATTTCTTGATGACACACAACTTACCTTTAAAAGTTTTTCTGTAACATTCTTTAGGACCAATCATAGTATTCCTGATTCTTATGGTATTGCTATTAAAACTAGACTTGGTTATATTGTTAATACTGGTGATTTCAAATTTGACTTTAGTCCTATTGGTGAAAAATCAGATTATTATAAAATGACCAAACTTGGTAAGGAAGGTGTACTTTGTTTGATGGCTGATAGCACAAATGCTGATATATCGCAATTTTCGGCTAGTGAACGCAAGATTGGGGAAACCTTGAATAATTTATTCTCACAAATAGAAGGTAGAATTATTGTGGCTACTTTCGCCTCAAATGTTTATCGTGTCCAGCAAATTCTTGAAGCAAGCATTAAGACTAATCGTGATATTATTGTTTTTGGACATAGTATGGAAAAAACAATTGAAGTTGCAACAAAACTAAAATATATAACTGTTCCGAGATCTAGAATCCACTTTGGTCGTGATTTAAAGAAATTAGAGAATGATCGTGTCACAATTCTATGTACAGGTTCACAAGGCGAACCACTTGCGGCACTATCAAAGATTGCTAATGGAACTCACAAACAAATTAAATTATTACCAAATGACACAATTATATTTTCCAGTAAGCCAATCCCTGGTAATGAACAATTTATTAATCGTAATATTAACAAACTTGTACATGCTGGTGCTCATGTTATTAAGAATAGTCCTTTGACTGACACCCACACTACTGGTCATGCTTCACAAAATGAGATTCGTTTAATGCTAACTTTTATGAACCCTAAATACTTTATGCCAGCTCATGGTGAATACTCAATGCTTAAAAAGCATGCAAGTATCGCAGTGTCAATGGGCATTCCAAAAGAAAATTGTTTTGTTTTAGAACAAGGTGATGTTTTAGCTATTTCATCTAAAAGTGCACGTGTCCTTAAAGGAGAAATCCAAGCATCTGATGTTTACCTTGACGCATCCCTTAGTGATGTTGATAGTAACATTCTAAAAGAAAGAAAGAAAATGAGCGATGGTGGACTTATTACTATTACTTTCTCAATTAATAAAGATAAGAAAATGCTTTATCCAACAAAAGTTGTCACAAGAGGATTTATGGATCCTGCTCTTGCTGGTAACTTTAACGACACCATCAAACAAAAGGCAAACGATATTTTTGTGACCGCATTAAATGCTTATAAAAACATTAATGTAAAATACATTGAACGTCAAGTTGGAATTGGGCTTAGCCAATTTATCTATCAAAAAACAGAACGTAAACCACTAATTGTTGCGGTGGTTAATATAATTGAAAAATAGGATTAGTTTTATACTAATCCTTTTGTATTATTAAATTTTATTCAAGACTGATGGTAATGGCTGCCGAAACACCAATGATGACGTCACTAATTCTACTGTCAGGAATGTAGCCATCGAGGTCGACGGAGCGCGCGCGGTAATCATTGTAGTAGTCAGGAGAACGAAGCCAATAAAGGCCATTATTGTAGTAATCTGTAGATGTACTCATATAACTTCCTTTTGCTTTGGCATAATCTGATAATTGTTTTTCTCTAGATACATCATTTGTAAATCCATATTCTTCATTTGTTATATCTGTATAGCTTAATAAGTATACTTTATCATATGTATCATTGCATATATAAGCATTATAAATACTTTTAGTAGAAGCAGCACTATTATCTACTAGGGTTGTATTAATAATTGATTGTAATTCTTTTGTAAAAGCTTTATTATAAAAATCTTTATTTAACCATTTTCTTATATCTGAATATTCATAGTTATTTGAATAAATTGTTTTTCCATCTATTGTTCTATAGTCAATAGATGAATAAAACTTTTGATTATCTATAATTAAATCTGTTACTAGTTTATACTGTGTTCCATTTACTTGTAGTATCTTCCATTTAATTGGTTCTACTTTAAAGTAATAAGTTGTACCTTTTACTATTTGTTGTTTATTATTAAAGTAATATGCTGATGAATATGGTGTTGCTTCTACTTTAGCGTAACGCGCGCCATCACTACCTAGATAGTAACCATCACTATCTGGGGTATCAGATGTAATAGTTATGCTATCATCTTTTAATGTTTGTGGGTATTCACCAAAATAAATATATTTGGACCCGTTTGTTTCATATGGTTTCATATATTCTATAGGCTTTAAATAAATTACAATATGATAGTTTTTAGCATCTATTGAATAATGTGATAAATATTTACTTGTAACATTATATCCATCTTTTTCAAATGATATCTCTTGATTGGTAACCGCATCAAATATTTCAACAGTTCCTCCTATTTGTGTAATATGATTAATTCCACTTTCATAATCTGAAACTTCAAAAGCTTCACCAGCTTGACATAATTGAATTAGTTTTTCACTATTTTTGAAAGAGCCATTTTTTGATAGCAATTCTTGTGCTGCAATATAATTATGATTTTCTATTAACGTTATAATTTTATTTTGTCTAATAGTAGGTATTATAAATGGAATTAATAGTAATATCATAAAAATTAGTGCAAAAGTAGCTAAGAAAATAATTGATATTTTTATATTTTTTTTCATTCTTTTTTCATAGGATTTTAAAGCTTGCTCATATTTAACTATAAGTTCTTTTGAATCTTTATAATCTATAATTGTTGATAATGTTTGACATACTTCTTGTACTCTTTGAAATTCATCGTTTGTTGTTATTTTTGTATCCAATAAACAAGATTGATAAATTAATTCTTTTGTTTCTTTTTCAATATTTTCTTTTATTAATTCATTTATTTCATTTAGTTTTGCTTGTTGTTTACTATCACCAAACTTATAAGCTTTTTTAAAGTTTCCGTTTGTTTCAATTGTATTATCAAAAGTTTTTAATTCTTCAATTGAATGAAGCTGTAATTCAATTAATAATTTTAATAAATACGCTTGAGAATTTGTAGGATCATTATCTAAAACTCTTTCTATTAAAGCATCTGCTTTTGTAAAGTCATTATCAGAAATTAATATTTCTGCTCTTTTTAGAAGAGCTGATATGTTAACATCTGACTGTAGAACTGTTGTTTCTTGTTTTATTTTAATGTTATCATTTCTACCCATTATTTTATCGATTCCTCTTATGAGGTCTTGCATAAAGCCAAGTTTACTCATATCTTGACCTTGGAAGGCAAGGAATTGTTCAGGCATTTCATAAGCATCTATATTTTTGTAACATGGTATTAAATAATGGTCTGGTCTTATTTTCATTAAATCTATAAACCTACTCCATTCATTTTTTACCCATATTGCCTCAAAATATTCTTTTTTAGTTCCTACTACAAGCATTATTTTAGCACTATTTAGTGCTGCGAATATATATGGTTCATACATTGAACCTAATTTACTTTCCAAAGTAATTCTTGAAAAGAATACTTTATAACCTTTATCGGTTAAAGTATTATATATTTCTTGAGATAATACTGAATCAGGTGTTCTTTTTCCTTTTTCATCTGTTTCTTTATAACATATAAATATATCAAATGGTTCTTCTTTTTGAGAAATAGCTAGAATATTTAGTTGTATCTCTGCGATTTCTTTAGCTTCTAATTGATATTCTTCTTTCGCGATAACATCGGCATATGATAGTGCCATTAAATAATCTGAGTCCTTTAAAATTGAATCATATGATACCCTATGGATTGTGGGTATTTTTTTGTGAGTTATTGGATCATCAACGTATTCTATTCCGTATTTAGACAAGCAAAGACCCCAATAAGCTTCGGCTTCAGTCGGAAAAATAGATATGATTGATTGATATGAAAGAATAGCTTTATCAAAATCACATATTGATCTTAAGCGATTAGCTCTATTAAATAAATTTTCTTTTCTCTCATCATTAGGGTTCGCTACTGTTTGTTTAGATTGACAAAAGGAACATGTTATTGTTGTTTGTCCTTCTACTACATCTAATGGTGCTCCACACATTTTACATTTATACTTTGCCATAATGATTTAATCACCTCACTTTTTATTTGAAAGTTTTATTATTTTCCAATTTTGCATAATGCGTTACGTTCTATTAATGTATTTTTTAGTTTTTCAATTGATGCAAGCGTATTAGTTTCATTGTTTATTTTGATGTTTTCATCTAGTGCTTGAAGTAAGTTATGTAATTCATTTTCTTTTTCTTTTGTTTTGTCATTAGTTACAGGATCTGAACAAATTGCCATTTCAACTAGTTCATTTAATTCATTTTCAAGATTTTTATTTTTATTGATTTTTTGTAAGACTTTTAAGTTTGTTCTAAATTCATCCATAAATATAGTATTAGCTACTCTTTCATGGTATTCTTGATTTCTATTTTTAAAGAAATATCCTTTAGCAACTTGAATCATACCAAAACCTATAATAAAACATTCGATAATAACTACTATCCAAAACGGAAAAGAAACTAATGCATTAATAACATAAAACACTGTTGAACATATGATTTGAATAACTAATGTTACATATCCATAATAAATAATCGGTAAACTAATTATTCTTTGATTAGAATTAGACTCTAAAAATAAATGAGATATGATTAATATTGTTTCTGTCACTATTACAAATGTTGCAAAACCATACGCGGTGAAATGAGTTGCCATACTAAATTTATTAAAGGGAATTACAAAAGTACAAATATTAAGCATTGCTAATATTATAATTGACATAACAATTGTAATAATTGCACTATTTTTACTAGTTTTATTATTCATATTTTTTATCCTCTTTTCATTCCACAATTTTTACAAAATTTACCGTCATTGTTTTCACCGCACGATGGACATACCCAAAATGCATTTTCTTGTTTTTTCACTCCACAGTTTTTGCAGAACTTACCATCATTATGTTCACCACATGCTGGACAAGTCCATAACTCAGCTGTTTTTGGTTCTTGAGAAGGATTGATATCATTCATTACTCCATTCATCATTCCTATAGTAGCTTTTCCAACAGAAACTGCCGCACCAAGTCCAATTCCAGTTTGAACTACTCCACTCATAGTAGCACCAATTCCAGATGCAGCTCCACTTCCTTCGTTTTGGGCGATTGCAACGCCTACTTCTCTTTGTGTTTCTTGAACATAAGAATATCCTTGTGCTTTCATTACATCAGCTTTAGCTAGACCTTCTGCTCTGGTTTTTTCGGCTTCGGCGTAAGCCATTCTTCTTATTGCCTCTTCTTCAGCTTTTACTCCAACTAGTTTAACATCAGCTGCAGTTTCTGCTTCTACCATTACCCGATTGCGTTTAGCTTCGGCCTCAGCTTGTTTAATTCGTTCTTCTTGAACTTTTAAGTATCTTTCCGCATGCTACATTTTAAGTCTTTTAAAATTAGGATCATCATCAGGTGTATCAATGTTAGTAATATAAAATTCTGGTAATACTAATCCATATTTATCAAATACTACATTTAATTCTTTTCTAATGTATTCGCTTATTTCATCTAAGTATTCATCAACTTCCAAAATATCAATGTTATTTTCTCTAATAGCTTTGGGTAAAATTGATTTAACTTTAGTCATAACTAAAGCTCTAAATTTGCCAGAAACTGATGCTTTAGTATAACCACTACCACCAACAATATCTTCTTTTGTAAGTCCTAATTCTGTACCAACAAGTTTTAATAATATTTTGCCTGAATCTACAACTTTAATATTAAACTCACCAAATGCTCCTATTTCTAAGTGAAGTCCTGATGCAGGGTCATACATTCTAACTTTTGAATCTGTTCCCCACTTAATTCCCATGATTGTTGTAAGATTTACAAAATAAACCTCAGCATGAAATTGTGAAGGTCCACCTGCAATACTGTTGAAGAATTTTTTCATAAATGGTAATGATTCAGTATCAAGGGTATATTTACCAGCCCCAAATCTATCCATAGCTTTACCATCACGGAAGAAAACTGCTTCTTGTGATTCATGTACAATTAACTGAGTGCCCACATTAAAGTCTTCGCATTCGTGTTTATGCACAAATGTATCGTTGTTGCCTTCATACTTTATAACATTTATAATAGCCATAATTTTTAATTTTCCTTTCTTTACATATTTTTAATAAGGCATTACTAATATAAAATCATATACTTTTTTAGATTCCTTATCTATGTATCTAATTATAACACTTTTAGACTAAAAATATGATGATTATGCATATGTTTTTAAGTACAATACCAATAACTGTCAGTCCAAAAAAGTATGCTATTTTGAACTTAATTAATAATGGTATTTTACTACCTTAAATTTATTAA
>UQAI01000016.1 GCA_900538885.1 uncultured Mollicutes bacterium | reverse complement strand
ATTTATAGTATAAAGTCTTATATAATTACTCCCTATCCAATAAAATCATTGGTTCTTTATCTTTAAAGATAATTTCACCATTTATAGCATTAATATGATAAGTCCACTTTATATAAGAATCATTAAACTCAAAGTAATAGTATGGTTTTTTTACTTCAAAGTCAATTAATTCTTTTGAAGTAAATACTATTTTCTCTAAATTTATGATACCAGAATCCTGAAGGGCAATTTCCTTTGCTCTTTCAATATAAAGATAACATGTCTTGTAAATTATTTCTCCTGTTTTTGCATCAATTTTGTAACTATATTGATACTTTTTAGTATAAAACTCTAGAATCCAACATGGTCTTCCTTGATTACGACTTAATTCTTCTTTGGTGAAAATAACCTCATCAAATTCAGGAATACCTGCATCCTCAAGTGCTATTGCTTTGGCCTTATCTAAAGAAACCATTATGACTTCCTGATAACTATACATAATTCCTCCATTTGAAGCATCTATTTTATATGTCCACTGTATATAAGAATCATTAAACTCAAAGTAATAATATGGTGTTTTAATTCCTCCCGCAACTAGCATTTCTACAGTGAAAACAATTTTGGATTTGTCTTGACATGTCGAATCTTGAATGGCAATTTCTTTAGCTTTTGACATACTTATATAACGAGTATTAAAGATTATTTCCCCTGATTTTGCATCAATTTTGTAACTATATTGATACTTTTTAGTATAAAACTCTAGAATCCAACATGGTCTTCCTTGATTACGACTTAATTCTTCTTTGGTGAAAACCACTTTTTCTTCACTATCATCAACGTTAATTTCTGCATGTTTTAAGGCAATTGTTTTCGCTTCCTCTAATGTAATAAACATCACAATTTTATTTTTTTCAACAATGTCTCCATTTAATGCATTTATAATATAAGTCCATTGTGTTTGCTTGTCATTAAATACAAGACGATAATGAGGATATTTATTGCCATTATCAATAAGTCTAGTTTCAGTAAATTCTACTCTCATCACGCATCCAGCATCTTTTAAGGCAATCTTTTTAGCTTGAAGCATACCGATATATTTGGAGTTGATAATTACAGAATCAACTTCTTTTTGTAAACTAACAAGTTCATCAAGAGGTAATGTAACAACTTCTTCCACAGTTAAATTACTATTTTTTGTAGCTTCTTCTACAAGCTTTGCTTTGCCTTGTGAAATACCATATTTTTTAACTAAAGTAGATGTCGCATTATTTTCCTCTGCCGATGCATAAACTATGGTATGAACTAATTTCGTTTCTGCTAATGCTTGATGAATATCATCGGATATAGATTTTTTCAACTTACTATTTTCATTTAACTTTTTATCAAAAGAAATCAACACCATATCGTTGTTTTCCATATATCCAATAGTTTTATATGTGGCAATAGTAAATGTCACTGCTGTTTTAAGGCTTTGTCCTTTAAATGAAACTTCCTCAAGTGCTTTTTTCGCATCATCATTCAAAAAGCGAACTGAACTGACATTACCTTTTTGTGTAATTTTATACTCTACACCAGGATTAATCTCCATTGTGACACTTCCTGATTCGCTATCGCAACTAGCAAGCAGAAACACCATACCAATACAAAATAACAACATAAAGTATGATGCAAATACTGATATCCATTTAGACTTAATCTTTTTTTGTCTTACACAAACTTTGGTGGTTGTACATACATTCATTTCGTCATTCATTTGACTAGTTGCCTTCAATAACTTTTCTTTTTTCATAGATAAATGCCCTCCTTCTCTATTTTTTTTATTTTTATCAACTATATTTGAAATATTGGGTTTAATTATTGTTTTAGATATAGATTATAATAACTATACTTCGTAAATCTATTAACACTAACCCTTTAACATTTTAGTATACTTTTAGCCGTATACTATGGCCAATCATTTCTTTAATGATTCTTTTAATGAATCAATAAATCTTCTTATATTTCATCCCAATACTAACTTTTTTACTTTCTAAACAACTATTTTTTACACTCAAAAAGCTCCCTTAACCTAAGAGAGCTTTTCAACTAACTATGTTTTTTCTTAAGAGTGTTCAAAAGCAGACTTAGGAAATATTTCTATTTTACGCTTAAATTTTATCATAATAAAAAAATAAATGCAACAATTATTCCTGATTTTTTAAGGTTGCGCAAGTCAATTCTTACTTGACTACTTAAATATTACTAACATTTATATTTACTGCTATTATGGATTCCTTAACTTGGTTAAATAAAAAAATTACCTACATAAAAGCATTCTAGTAAAGGATTTATAAATGTTATGAACCTACCCAAAAATATTGGACACATTTTTATAGAATTCTATAGGAAGTGATAGTTTATCAAATTAGTGGATTTTGAGTAAAAAAACAAATATAATTTACTCAAGAAAGGAATCACTATTATGAGAGAATCATATACTAAGGATTTTATCCAAACAATCATAGACTTATACAACTCAGGAAAATCAGTAACTGACCTATCAATAGAATATGGCATAAAAAAGGTAACAATTTATAGTTGGATTAATCAAAATAAACCAGCAGTGAAGGTAGATGATGAAGAAATATCAAAAAGTGATATTATAGCTTTGAAGAAAAGAATAATGGAACTTGAAGAGGAAAATGAAATATTAAAAAAAGCTACTACCATATTCGCGAAAAGAAAATGATAACTGATACTGATTTATTTATATTTATGGATGGCAATTAATATTTATTTGATATTACAAAAATGTGTGAGGTTTTTAACCTAACAAGATCAAACTTTTATAATTTTTAAAAATGTAGATTTTGTTCTTCTCGTGGTAATAAATATGTTAATACTAGGGTTATTAATTCTAAATCTAAACTTATGAATATTAAACATCGGCATATTGTTTTTACTATTCCTGATTCTTTACGTAATTTATTTCTTGTTGATAGAATTAGGATTAATTTACTTTTTGAAAGTGTTATTGAAACTTTTAACTGAATTTTTAATCCTGTTAGTTTTCATAACAAACAAAAGAAAAAGCATTTAAAACGAAGAAATAAACACATTAAAAGAGTTAATAAAGATTCTTGTTTAGTTCCAGGTATCATTTGCGTTCTTCACACTTTTGGTAGAGATCTTAAATGGAATTCTCAATTCACGTTCTTATTACTAAAGGTGGCCTTAAAAATAGTTCTACGTTTTTTAAAAAATATAATCATTTTAATTATGAAACTTTACGCAAAACTTTCCAAAAGATTTTATTAGATATGCTTTACAATTTATTTGGTCCTTCTTTCTACTTTACTAAATGTAGGTTATATAAAGAATATAATAACGGATTCTATGTTTATGCTCATGATAGACAATTTTCTAACATTCAAAAAGGTACTGAATATGTCATACGTTATTCTGGTAAACCTGCTATGGCTGAATCTAGAATTACCAACGTTGACTATGATAATGATTTAATTACTTATTGGTATGATGATCATAAAACTCACAAGCGTGTTACTGTTACTGAACATGTTTTTGATCTTTTTGCTAAAATATCCGTCACATTCCTAATAAACATTTTAAAACTATTAGATATTATGGATTATACTGTGAAAAACTTCATAAACTAGAAAAGATTCGTGCTTTAATGCATCTAATGAAAAAGACCCATCGAGTTACCCCTATTAGAGGAAAGGAGGATAAATGACATGAAACGTTCTTTGGTGAACCAGAATCATTTAAAAAAGCAAACTGGGAACACTTTAGAAGATATTGTCAAGCAGCGTATTGATAATGAAACTAGAATGGTTATTGAATACTTTGAAACTCATAATATACCTTATCATATGGTTAATGGCATCGCTATTAGAGATGATGATACTAAAGCTTCAAAAACAAAAGTTTGTTAATATGACTTGTAATAGATGTAACAAAACCGATGATATGCCTTATGATATTTATATGGAAATGCTTGATATCTAGGACTTATATGAGGAGTCAGAATATCTGAAAATAGAATGTATCTATTGTAATAAAGGAACTATGATTCCTACAAGTCACTTGAAGAAATAATATTACAACAATTAATTCACACTTTTTTAATAACAAAATCTGAAAAAATTTACTACGTGGTTCTGGTTTTAATCATGCAATATATTTTTAAAGTCCTCTATTAGGACTTTTTTTGTTGTCAACTACAAAAATGGAATTTCCTTATAAAAAATAAAACAGCTGACTAATGTCAACTGCTTTTTTTACTTAAGGTCTTTAAAATCAAATAACTCTCTAGGATCAAGTCCTAAAGCAATACATATCTTTTCAATATTTTTAAGAGTTATGTTCTTCTCGGCTCGTTCTATTTGACCAAGATATGTACGATGTACACCAATTGTCCAAGCAAATTCTTCTTGAGACATACGCTTTTCGTTTCTTATTTGTTTTAATTTTAGACCAAATAAAACGTTTAAAGAACGGTCATCGTCGTTGTATAGTTTATTTTGTTCAGCCATAGTATGCTCCTTTCTGAAGAATTACTACTTTAGTTTATATCATAATGTTATTTTAATCAACAGCCTACAAGTAGCAAAATTAAATTATGACAAATATTAAAGGAGAAAAAGAAAAAACTACCTTGTGAACTAACTGTTCACATTAAGGTAGTTTTATTTTGTCCTATTATTTTGAATTTTATACATTATTTTTCTTACTGTTTTTCGGCTTAAATGTTTTGTGAAAAAAACACTAATTTTATTTTTAAAACATGGAATTCCCACGACTTTTTTCTTTTTAAGTGAGTTATAAGCAAATTCACTAACAACCCTTGGAGATACTGGTTTAATCCTTTTAAGTAGATCAATTTGGCCAGTACTTGCATTAATAAAGAAATTAGTATTGGTAGGTCCTGGGCAGATGGTACAAACATTAACATTATAAGGCTTAAGTTCCATACTTAAAGCCTCAGAAAAAGATAGTACATACGCTTTAGTGGCGTAGTATACCGCAAACATCGGTCCAGGTACAAAACTTCCAACTGAAGCAATGTTTAAAATCGTACCAGTATTTCTCATTTTCATCTTATTACCAAAGTAATATGTAAGACGAGTTAAAGCTGTTATGTTTAACGCAATCATAGAAACGGCATTTTCAATTTTACTATCTAGAAAATCGCCATAGTAACCAACTCCAGCATTATTGCACAAAATATCTATGTTTTCATTTGATTCATCAAAGTGTTTAAACAGCCTATTTAACGAATCTTCATTTGTTAAATCACAAGGAAAAATGATTACATCAACACTTGTTTTTTCGTTAATTCTTTCTTTAAGTTTTTGTAATTTAGTTTCACTTCTCGAAACAAGAATTAAATTATGACCTTCTTCTGCAAACTTAATGGCAAGTTCATAACCAATTCCTGAACTTGAACCGGTGATTAATGTATAGTTATTCATTTTTATTTTCCTCACTAGTATCAAAGATAATATTACATCTACTTTTGATATCAAATTTATCAAAATATTCATTTTCTAATTTTATCCAACGATCTTTAAATATTTTAACCATTTCATTGCCATTTCGCTGTTTGATTCTTGCGATTTGTTGATTATTAGATATCATCATAAATATAGCATAATCATAATATTCACCAAACTTTGGATGTAGAGCATATGCTCCTTCAATTATTGTTACTGCACTTAGTGGTAAAACTGTTTCTTTATCAAAGATATGATAATGACAGTTGTATGGTTGATAGGTGATATCTTTATCTAGATTCATAATAATTTCATTTTTAAAACGATCGTAATCAATATTTCCACCAACTTCCAAAAGTCTTTCCGGTGTTTTGATATTATCTGTTAAAAAGAAATCATCCATATGAATAATTCTTGCATCAAATATTTTTTGAAGCATTAGGGCTAGGGTGGTTTTACCACTTGCACACATTCCATCGATGGAAATCACAATGTTCGATTTATATAAGCACTGTTCAGATATCGTATTTAAAATTTGATTAAATTCATTTTTGGCTTGTAACATACTATTTCTCTAAAGTAACATCCATTAATTCGTAATCTTTAGTTCCTGAATGATTTTCTTCAGCACAAGTAATTGTATAAGTACCATTTCTAGATTCAATTCTTTCGATTAGATGATCTTTACCAGGATCATTAGAGTTATAAACTAAATCAATGCAAGCTTGATCGATTGCTACTGGGTCAAGTGATACTAAAATACCAATATCTTTCATACATGGATCTTCAGCAATGCTACAACAATCACAATCTACTGACATGTTTTTCATGACATTTACATAAACAATTTTACTATTAAAAAAGTCAATTACGGATTTAGCCGCATCGCTCATTGATTCTAAAAATTTATTATGATCTGCTGTCCATAAATCTTTAGGAACACCACATCCATGAATGTAGGCTTTACCATAGCTTGAGGCAACGCCAATTGATAATTGTTTTAGAGCGCCCCCATATCCACCCATTGGGTGACCTTTAAAGTGTGATAACACAATCATTGAATCGTAATTTTTTAGATGTTTTCCGACATAATTCTTTTTAATTGTTTTACCATTTGGGATATCTAATTCAAGATCAGGACCTTTTTCATCCAATAAATCGACTTTAAAGTGCTTTGTCCACTCATGGTCTCTTAGCGTTTGAAGGTGTTTTTTACTAGTATTACGTCCACCATCATATGAGGTGTTACATTCAACAACCGTACCATTTACTTTTTCAACTATTGGTTTCCAAAACGTTGGCTTTAAAAAGTTTTGATTACCAACTTCACCAGAATGAACTTTCACCGCAACATTACCACAAAGTGGTGAATCAATCATTTCAAATAACCTAACTACTTCTTCAGGACTAATTGTTTTTGAAAAATATACTTTTGCTTTCATTTTATCACCTCAATATTAATTATACTTTAATTTTGGCTTTTTTTCAACTATCAAGTATATTTTTTATTATTTTTCAAATAATATAACTAGGTGATTTTATGAAAAAAATGATTATAATAGGAGCAGGCATAACTGGACTAACTGCTGGTATTTATGCCTTAGAAAAAGGGTACGACACAAGTATTTATGAAAAGAACAACTGGCCAGGGGGATGCTGTACTGGCTGGTTTAGAGAAGGCTATTACATAGATAATTGTATGCACTGGCTTACAGGCACCAATCAACATACTAAAGACTTTAAATTATGGAAAAAAATAGGGGCGATTGATGAAACTAGTAATTTATATCAAGGGGAATACTTCTATAAATCAACTTATGGTAATGATTCCATAACGTTATATTCCGACCTTGAAAAAACAAGGACTGAAATGTTAAAGGTTTCATATGAAGACCGTAAAGAAATTAATAAATTTATTAATATTACTAAACGAATTTCTAATAGTATGAAAAATGGTAATTTCTTTACTACTTTCACCAGCAAAGTATTTGGCTATGCATCTTGTTATTTAAATTACCATAAAATAACTTTAGCCGAATATGCCCGAAAATACAAACATCCACTTCTAAAAAGAGTTTTTACCGACTATATTCCTAAAGAATATTCCCCTCTTTTCCTTTTTTGTTCATATGCGACTTTCGCAAGTGGTAATGGTAAAGTATATCAAAAAGGATCAGCTGAATTTTCTAAGAATATTTTAAGAAAATACCAAGAACTTGGCGGTAAAATATTCTACAACAGCAAAGTAACAAAAATTACGTTTAATAACGACAAATTCACAGATATGGAAATAAACAATAATGAAACCGTTAGTGGTGATTATTTAATTTATACTGGTGATCCATATTATCTTTATAATAACCTAATTGATAAAAAATATATTAATCCAAAACTAATCTCAAAATTTGAAAACAAATATAAGTATCCAGTTGTTTCAAGCTTTCATGTAGCATACTTAGTTAATAAGAAGGATAGTCCCATTATTGATACGGTGGTAAATGAAATTGAATCACTTACAATTGGGAAAAGACAAATTAATCGTCTTATTTTAAGAGATTATTCCTATCTTTACCCTAATGATGAAAAAACAGTTATTCAAGTATACATTACGCAAACTCCAAGAGATTATGATTATTGGAAAGAATTAAATGACCAAAATCATGAAGAATACAACAAAGCCAAACATGATTTGGGAATAAAACTGCAAGAGATAATTGTTAATTTATATCCTACCTTAAAAGATAGTATTAAATTATTAGATGTTTGGACACCACTTACTTATAATAAATATTACTATTCTTATTATGGCTCATATATGGGATTTATCGTTAATAAACATACTTCTCTTGCAAGTATTTCTCCAAAATTAAATAAAATTCCTAATATGTTAATTACTACATACTGGCAAAAAATAACTGGCGGACTTCCGGTTGCACTTAGAAGTGGTAAAGAAATAAAACATTTAATAACGCAAAAAGGACAATAATATCATTTGATATTATTGCCTTTTTTCTTCAATAAGATCGTTTAAAACAAATAAATACTTGCCAGTAGTATGTCCCCAGATTTCCTTATAAACCGCATTATTAATTGTTGGCCAATATGGTTCATCATCATATCCTTTGGTTTCAATTCCAACTGGTAGGGCTCCCACTAGTTGAGGTGAATATGCCACATATAAAGGGTGATAATTATATCCTTCACCATACATGGTTGAGGTAGCGAATGGGTTTTTACCAAATATCCACTCTAGTTGGTTAATAGCTATTTGGCGAAGTTCTTGGTCATTTGTTATTTTTGAAACTAACGATACTGCTTTAGTTTTACTTAATAATGTTGCGTGGAAACCACGACGCTGGATTGCGGTAGGGAAAATACGCAAATAAACATCATCATTTAATTTAATTCCATGCTTTGCTTGAGTTTTTAAATTTTCTAAAGCTTCTGCCGTAGTTCCATATCCAGCAGGAACAGTAAAACGCTCCATATTAAATTTATTTAAATCATAAACATGAGCACATAAAAGATTATAAGGTGCAGTATAACTAATTGTCTTTTTTACATACTCTCCGTAAAGTTCTAAGCTATGATACCATTTTTTATAATTTTCATGATTTTTAAATGTTTTACATAAATAATACAAACCTTGAACTGGAGTTTGTTCATGTCCACGATGTTCATAGGTTAACAAATACTTATGGTCAATATCTTCATAAAAGAAGCCACGAAGAGGAATATCCCAGTTTGGATAATCAAGTTGTTGGGTTTGCATAATGATATCTCCATAGTTTATAGCTATATCTTGATATTTAGCTTCCTTGGTAATTTCATATAGTAAAGATGCACATTCAGCTCCAATTCCTGCTACTGCCGCATCAATATTACTGCCCCATCTTTTGGTATAAACTTTTAACTTGTAATCTTTGATTGCCGTTTCAAAATCTAATATAGCTGTTCTTAAGCACCATTCTTTATAAATTTTATTATCGTAACTATTGACAGCTTTTAATAAAGCAGCACAAGCTAAAAAGTTTTCAAACGGACCTTCTTCACTAGCATTTTGAAGTACACCTTTGTTAGTGGGTGAAAGCACATTTTTGCGCCACATTCTATAACCTACTGCTAAGGCCCTTTGTCCATCCTCAAATGAAGTTTGAAGAAGCCAATCAGTTCCTACTTTTCCTTCTTCTAATAAACGTTTATATAAGTCTTCATCTTTGGTGTTTTTTGCTAAATCAAGAATTGCTTCTGTCATTTCGGCTGTACAAATTTCAAATTGTGATAAATCTCCAGCATCGTGCCATCCTCTAAAGTTTGGCACACTTTTACCATTTGCATGAACTGTACGACAATTCAAGTGGCATGCACTATGCACATTTTCAACTTCTACTCCACATCTAAGGGTTCTTAAAAACTGCATACTTTTCCAAATTGATAATTGATACGGATTACTAGATATTTCAAAAAGATTAGTTTTTATATTATTTACTTCTAAGTAGTAAATCCCTGGAGTATTTACCATACTAAAATCTAATACTTGAAATTCACCTAGATGACTTTTACATAATTTAGTTTTGTTTTGGTACACTATATTATTTTTCTCATTTTTTAAGTAAAAATCAAATTCTTTATTTCCACTAATTATAGCGGTTTTGATGGCATCCGTAAAATATCCAACATGAGAGTAAGCTATACGATCTTCTAACTCCCATCCTTTGATATAATCAGCTTTAACTAATTGAATTTTAATATCTTTAATAAAGAAACTAACATCTGGTAATGCCTCAGGTGGAGTACCAAACAAAAATGGAGTAATAATTAATGTCTTGACATCATTTCTATTAACATCTTCCACTTCAAACATAATTTCATTCCATTTATTAGGAATTACACTAGCGGTATGAACAACACTACCAAAGGCATAATGAACATAAAAATTCACAAAACCAGTAGCTTTAATAAACATTTTTAAGTAAACACGGTTATACATAGTAAAATCATGCTTTTCAAGATTGATAACAACACTACAGTTTGGTCTTTTCTCTAAATCTTCAATATCATCATTTTCATCAAGTCTTATTGAATCATCTTCAAAATTAAGTGTTCCCACGCCACTTAAAGTAACATTATCAAGGTTTAAACCATTCCATAATAACTCTTCGTTTTCAACTTTTTTCTGTTGATGACGATATTCGGCTCCATTCTTAATGTTTTCTTCAACCATTTTATGAGCATAATCACTTTTTTTAATCCAATTATTTACGTCCATAAATCCTCCTATTTTGTCACAATTGAAAGAGGAACTATCATTTCATCAACCGTATCACCTGCATGATGAGCTTTCATAATAAATTCATCTCTTTCTAGGGCTATATTATATTTGTCTATCGCAACTGCCACATAATCAAATAAAAATCTTGTAGCTTTAGTATATTCATTACCCAAATAGCCTTCTTTTAAAAATTCACTAGTTTCATATAATTTAAACCAGTTTCCAAAATATTTTTTAAAAAGGGTTTTGAAAGTTTCATGATCCTTAACTTTAAAAGCAACTGTTCTTGCTTCTATTGATGGTTTTCTAATTAAGGTATTATAAAGGTCAGGATAATCAGTTAGGAATAGATCGGTTGTATCAACTACTCCATGATCTGCCATAATAATTATTGTGGTATCTTTACCAGCATTCTTAAATGTTTTCGCAAGTATTTTATCAAGTTGTTTGACTATTTTTCTTACTTTAGGACAGTTGGTTCCACATTCATGCATTAAGAAATCTGGATTATTCCAATAACAATAAGCATAAGTTGATTCATCTAATTTAGAAATCTTAACCATTTCTTTTCCCATAGCTTTAAAAGTTCTAAAACCATTTTCTTTAAAACTTGGATATAATTCAAATGTTTTTACATTTTTAAACTTAGAGATTACTGGTGTGTAATGAATATAAGTATCCGCCACATTAATAGTTAAGGGAATATTAGTATATGTTGTAATATTTTTAAATAATACAACATCTTGTCTTATTTCATCAAAATATTGATGCCACCCTAGCCATCCACTTTCTCCAGGACTCATGCCTGAACAAATCGCAGATGTTGCGGCGACAGTTGTAGGTGGATAAACACTTGTGATGTAATCTTTCATATTTGATCTAATAAAACTATCTGTTGTTAGGTGCTTTTCAATGATATTTCGGCCTAAGCCATCAAGCACCACTAAAAAAACGTGTTTAGCATTCTTTATTTTTTCATCTACTATTTTATTGGTTATATATTTACTATTAACTTCATATTTATTCATAATCGATGACACTACGTTTAAGATACAATTATTAAAATCTGGTTTCATTTCAAGGCTCCTTTATAAGAAAAAGATATTTAATAATTAAATTAAACATCTTCTACTTAGTTTCTATCCATTTGATATAAAGTTTTAAATTCTTATTAGGCATTTTATCAAATTCAAGTGGTAACATGAACTCTTCATCTCGGTATAAACCTTCAACGACATAACCTTTACGTTCAGGTAGTTTAATTTCACTTAGTGGTGTATTCTTTTTAAACTTATAAGTGCCAATCAAATTTCCTTCACTATATAGTCTTACACGATACTTTACAGTTAAGGCATAAATTAGTAAAACTATCCATGGTATAAATAATACTGCTATCAAAGCAATAATACAAGGCCACCACCATGTTGGGGGAGCTGGACTTGATGCTAATAAGTTATAAATCATACTCATATTCTATCCTCCATTAACTTATTTAATTCGTAATCTAATTGCATCTTTGATAAATTAATTTTTAAGTCATTGGCCAATTTCAATGTATCTTGATAACAATGGATTAATAGTTCTTTGGTTTCTTTATTTTTTGATATTTCAAATATCTTTTTAGCAACTTTAATACATTTTAAGTAAACCTTAAGAGCTTTTTTATTATCATTATTATGAATATCTATTAAGGCAACATATTTTAAAATACTTAGATAATGAATTAAATCTTCAATATTTCTAGTCTTTTTATAAAACTTATATGCTGGTTTTACTTGTTTTAATACTTCATCATTTACTTGATTACTAGAAATAACTTTATATAAAGAAGCAATTTTAGCGTATAGTTCAAACATTTCTCTTGTTTCTAGTTCAGTTTTCTTTTTAATTTCACCTCTAAGCCCTGCCGCATTATTATAATACACAAGTGAAGTGTTTAAATACTTATCTAAATGTTTTTCATTATATAATGTTTCGTTTACGTAAGCATAATATGAATAACACAAAAATAAGGTTTCACGATCACTATTTAAACCAGTATGATAATACAATTTTTGAGCAGGATCCATTACTTGTTCTAGGATCTTACTAGCTTCAACAATGTTTACAAAACTACCACTATTAACTAATCTATTTACTTCTTTTAGTTTAGTATCAATTAATGCTCTACGTTCATTCATACTATCTATTTACCAACAACTTTTTGCCATTTAGTAGAAGCAAGAATTCTTTCATTAATAGTATTAGTTTTAATTTTATAGATATGCTTACTACCTCTTGGAACAAGTTCATTTGATACAATCTTACCAAGTCTAGCTAATACTGCTTCAATTTGCGTATAATCAAATGCCATACAAGAGAATATGTCAGCAAGAATTCTGTTTTGTTCGTAATCATAATGTAAAGCAATATGACTTTGTGCAATAACAATAATACCTGATAAATATTTTGGATTATTTAATGTGCTTTTAACCACATATGGTCTTGTGATGGGATCCATATTAATATCATAAACTGTCTTTTCAAGAAAATCAAACATTTCTTCCATTTTAATTTGATGGTCAACTTCAATTTCTGCCATTAAGTGTGGACCAAAATCCGCAACGGGATCATATGGTTTTACATTAAAGGTTCCCTTAACTCTTGTTACCGTATTAATGATTGAATTTTTTTCATCAAAAGGAAGACGGCGCATTAAAAATTCAGTTAATTTGTTTTCATCAAAATCTTTAGTTGTGAAACAATCAATGAAATAGCATTCACGAAGGGGGAATGTGTGAATTGTTATATGTCCTCCTTCTAATAAAACATAAGCGCTAATACCAATATCCTCAGCCACTCTACCATAATAATAAGGAACAATGGTAGGAGGACAAATAGGGTCTAAATCTAATATATAACTTGCATCAGTCAAAAGTTGGTTAACAACTTTCATATCATTTAATTGGTGTTCATTCGCACCATAACAGTCAAGAGTTGTATGTTTCATTATTTTACTTCCTTCTTTTTTAATATTTCAAATATTTCATATAAAGTTTTTAAAGCAAGCCATGAAGTAATATCATTACAGTCTAATGCTGGTGATACTTCAACAATATCCATTGCCTCAATTGGTAAGACCATAAACATTTTTTTAATTAACAACATTAATTGGTTGCTATTTAATCCAAAGGCTTCAGGGGTACCAGTTCCCGGGGCGAAACTTGGATCATTAGCATCAATATCATATGATAAGTAAATACTATAATCACTTGAACCAAAGCGACTTTCTAAGTCTTTTATTACTTCTTCATAACCTTCTTTATTTAAATAACTTGCCCGATAAACCTTTAATTCGGGATGAGCATTAAGGTAGTCAACTTCATAAGCCTCATATCCTCTAATACCAATCATTGTGATATTTTTGGTTTCATAGCCATGATCAATTGCTCTACGATTTGTACAAGCATGTGAGTAATTACTGCCATCATAGAAATCACAAATATCAGGGTGAGCATCAATATGAATAATCACTGGTATTTTGTTTTCTCTTTTTGCTTTTTCAAGAAAACTTTGTTCAAGAGGAATGGTAACAGAATGGTCACCACCTAAAAATAAATTAAATTTATTATATTTAAAAACTTCATCGGCTTTTTCTTTTACTCTTTTATAGAAGTCCTTTCCATTTTCAACATCACCACAATCAAAAATTTTAGTTTCATGAATATCCCCACCATCCATTGTGAAGGCTGGTAAATAATAAGATAATTCACGCATTACTTTTGGGGCGTCTTTTGATCCTTTACCACATGAACATCCATCATCAAATGGTAGACCAAGTAAAATCACACTCGCCTCTTCTACACTATTTACACATAAATCTCTAAATTCTTTTTTCATAATTACCTCATTTAACCTTGATATAATACCATTTTTTAAGACAAATAGCAAGAATTTGGTCTTATTTTTATTCATTTTCGACCAACTTTTTATCAGTAAAGTATCTAACCATTGTTAAGACCAAAGTTATTAAACCAAAGCATCCCATTAATAAATAATAATAACGATACGTTTGAGTTATTTCAATTAAATTACCATCGATATTATTAAATATAAAAACAAAGATAGCTTGACTAAGCGTTATCAGCATAATCCCAGCAGTTGCTTTTTCCTTTCCAACAATTTTTAAAACGGTTTGATATGATACATGTAGTATCACCGCAAAAGCTACCCCCCTAAGTCCTGCCAAAATTATAACAAGCCAAAGTGGTGCGTAAAGTCCATTAACTAAAAAACGAAGACAAAGGGCAGTTGATGCAATAACGAGCAATAAATTATTATTTATTTTTTTGGATGCCTTACTAAATATAGCAAGAAGAATAACTTCTATAATAACATAATATGAATAAACCATTCCATAGGTACTAGAAGTAAGACCTCTTTCTAAAAGATATACCGAAAAAAAGTGATCTCCCGCATTTGTGGTTCCCATTAATAAAGTATATAAAATTAAAAAGAAAACAAATCCTTTCACTTTAAATAAACTACCAAGTTTAACCTTAGGTTTATTTTCACTTTCTTCTTGAAGTGGTTTTAACAAAAAATATAAAAAACTAGACAAAATAAAAAGAATGCATGAAACTAAAAAGCAAATTTTAAAACTAGTCAAATTAATTAAAAAACCACCTACGGTTGTACCAATAATATAGGCTGACGATCCAAATAAACGAATACTAGAATAATTAATTGTTTTTTCATTACTAAATAAAGTTAGTAACGAATCCATCAAACCATAATGACATGAACCAAATATCGCGAGTAATAATGTTAAAATACTAATTAAATAAAAATTAGAACTACATGAAATTGCGATAATCATTGTAGCTTCAATTCCCGAAATTATGCTTAAAATATTTTTGGTAATTTTGGGGTTTTTACATATTTTAATATAAAGGGGATTGGTAATAATCCCTACTAGTGGACTAATTGACAGTATAAACCCAATTTTTCCTTCCACTAATCCTTGATTTTTCAAAAACATTGAAAAGAAAGGATAAAAAAAGGAATCACCTAAATATCTTGTAAATGTTAATACTCTATATTTTGTTACTTCTTTCATATTATTTACCAATTTTCCTCATAATATGATATCACAAATTAAGAAAATAAGATTAATAAATACTCATAAATATTAGAAAAAACACGCATACTTTGTGCGTGTTTAATCAAACTGTGAATTATATAAATCATAATAGAAACCTTTTTTAAGTAAAAGTTCCTTATGAGTTCCTTTTTCAATAATATTACCATTATTAACAACCAAAATTAAATCGGCATTTTGAATGGTTGATAAACGGTGAGCAATAATAAAACAAGTTTTACCTTTCATTAAAGTTTCCATTGCTTGTTGAATTTTTATTTCTGTTCTTGTATCAACATTTGAGGTTGCCTCATCTAATATTAGCATATTAGCATTTAATAACATTGCTCTTGCAATTGTTAGAAGTTGCTTTTGACCTTTGGAAATATTAATACCATCTTCAGTAATAATGGTATCATAACCATTTGGTAAACTTTCAATAAAATTATGTATGTGAGCAGCTTTTGTGGCTTTCTTCACTTCATCTAACGTAACTTCATCCATTCCATATGCAATATTATCATATACGCTACCTTCAAAAAGCCAAGTATCTTGAAGAACCATAGCGTATGATGACCTTACACATTTACGCATTATTTGATAAATGGAATTATTATCAAGCGTAATATCTCCCTTTGATACATCATAGAATCGCATTAATAGATTAACAATTGTAGATTTACCAGCTCCAGTTGGACCCACAATCGCAATTGTTTTTCCAGCTAATGCTTCAAATGATAAATCATTAATAATAACTTGATTTTCAAGATAACCAAACTGAACATTTTTAAATTTCACATTACCTTCGACTTTATCAAGCATTAAAGCATTTTCTGCATCTTCTGTTTCTTTTTCTTCATCAATTAGATCAAATACTCTTTCTGCTGCCGCAAGAGCACTTTGAATATCAACAAAAATGTTTGCGACCTCATTAATTGGACCAGAAAATTTACGTGAATATAAGACAAATGAGGAAATTTTCCTTAAGCCAATTTTAGAAAAAATATACAAAATCGACCCTAATGCACAGATTAATGCAAGTGATAAGTTATTAACAAAGTTTACTCCTGGACCAGTTATACTACCATAATATTCAGCTTTATATGCCGCATCTACTGCTTCTTCATTTTCTTTATTGAAGGCTTCAATAATATTATTTTCTACTCCATAAGCTTTAATTGTTTTACTGCCACTAATCATTTCTTCAACATAACCATTTAAAGTACCTAAACTAACTGAACGTTTCTTGAATAATTTATGGGTCCTTTTAAGCATAAAACGTGTGAAGAATAATGATATTGGAATAGTTACCACCATTATTAAAGTAAGGAGTGGTGAAATAACTAACATCATAATAAACGAACCAACAACAGTGATTGCGGCTGTACAAATATGTACAATATCACTTGACAATGAAGTATTAACTGTATCAATATCATAGGACATTCTACTTATAATATCACCTGATAAGTTGTGATCAAAATAAGCAACTGGTAACATCATTAAGCTATCAAAACAATCTTTTCGAAGTTTATAAACTATTTTCTTACTTATTTTAACCATTAAAAAAGTTAAAATAAAATTAAGAATTGTTGATGCTAAATAAAATACAATCATTAAACCAGCATAAAAATATACCTTGTCAAACTCTACTTTATGAGCACCAGGTTCAATTGCTTCAATCGCATATCCTGATAATAACGGACCAACAAGGGAAAATAGATTAGAAATAATTGTAAGAGTAATCGCAAGAATAAACCAACCTTTAAATTCACTAATATAATTACCTAAACGTTTTAAAGTTTTCTTCTTATTTTTAGGTTTATTAAAGGTTCTCGTTGACATTTTTTGCCCACGCATATTATTCATTTAAACCACCTCCCATTTGGACGTGATGGATTTCGGAATATAATGGTACATTCTTTAATAAATCTTCATGTTTACCATATCCTATTTGTTTACCTTCATCTACTACTAGTATTTTGTCACAATTCATGATAGAACTGATACGTTGAGAAATAATTACCATTGTAGTATTATCCAAATTTTCTTTAATATTTTTTCTAAGCTTAGCATCAGTTTTATAATCTAATGCACTTGAAGAGTCATCAAGAACAATAATTTCAGGATTTGTCACAACCGCCCTTGAAATTAAAACTCTTTGTCGTTGCCCGCCTGAAAGGTTTGTACCTTTTGCGCTTAGTACCTTATCAAATCTTTCCGGAGTACTATCAATAAATGAATATGCTTCAGCAATCTTACTTGCTTTTTCAATTTCTTCATCACTACAGTTTCTTCCAAAACTAATGTTTTCTCGAATTGTGGTAGAAAATAATACATCATTTTGAAAAACAATCCCGAATAACTTAGTTAATTCATGGTGATCATAGCTTTTAATATTTCTTCCATTGATTAAGATTTCACCACTATCTACATCATACTCTCTAATTAATAACTTAAGAATCGTTGATTTACCAGATCCAGTAACTCCAACAATGCCTAAGCTTTCACCTTTTTTTATTTTAAAATTTAAACTTGTAATATTATTTACTTTTTTATTGTATGAAAAACTTACATCATTAAACTCAATAAAATATTCACTATCTACTTTTTCTGATGGTTCAATCTCTAAATCTACTGGTAGACTAAACACATAATCAATTCTAACACTTGAGGCAAGAGCTTTTGAATAGATAGTAAAGATTCTAGTGATTGTAAGCATTGCATTTAATATTATTGTAAAATAGGTAGTAAATGCTAAAATCTTACCTGAAAGAATAGCCCCACCATTAACCCGATAAGCTCCAACCACAATTACTCCTACTAAACCAAAGTTCAAAAGTAACGTAGTAATGGGGTTTAAACTTGACATAATGTATCCTGATTTAAGTTCATAATTTATTAAATTTTTATTAACTTTATCAAATCGTTTTTTTTCATATTCTCCTTTTGATAAGGCTTTAATTACTCTAACACCGGTTACATTTTCACGAATTGTTTGAACAAGGTCATCAATTCCTTCTTGTATTCTTGAAAATAGAGGAATTCCCTTTTTGGACACTATCACTGTAATTAGAACTAAAAAAGGAAGTAACGCAATTAAGACAAGGGCCATTACTGGATCTAATAATAAAATAGCAGTAATACCACCAACTAAAAGAATTGGCGCTCTAACACCAATACGCTGAGCCATACCTGTCATATGATGGATATTGTAAGTATCACTTGTCATTCTTGATACAAGCGATGGGATAGTTACATCATCTAACTCTTTCGCACTTAAACTTTGAATTTTAATGAATAAATCTTTTCTTAAATCTCTTGTCACAAGACTTGCGACTTTAGAGGCCATTTGATTAGCTTTAACACTACCAATAAAGCCAATTGCGGCACAAAGTATCATCACTCCGCCATAAATCATTACTAATTTAATATCCTTAGTTGGAACAATATTATCAATAATATAGGCAAGAAGATACGGAATAATTAAATCCATAACTGTACCTACTATCTTTATTATTAATCCTCCAACCATTCGGGGAACATATCTTCTAATATAACTAAAGGTAGCACTTGGAACTTTTGTTTTCTTCTTCTTTTTAGTTTTTAAGATAATCAAACATATTAAAATAACTATTAAAGCACATTCAATAATTATATACCACATTCTACATATCCTCCACAACATTATCATCAATATATTTACAAGCATTATCAGTTATTTTTTTAAGCCATAAAAGTAGTAATTCTTTATCTTCTTCTGATAATCCATCTAGTATGATATCATTCCATTTATGCATTTTCTCTAATATTTTAGGTCGAATCATAAACGCCTTATCGGTTGGAAAGATTAAATGAGACCTTTTATCTGTTTCATCAACCTTTTTTTCAATAAATCCATTATCTTGTAATGTTTGTAAATTTCTCGTTACATTACTTTTATTTAAATGTAATACTTTAGTTATTACATCTTGACTAACACCCGGATTCTTGCATAGATACAAAATATACAAATGATGCGTAGGTCCAAGTCCTAATTCTTTAAATTCCAAATTACGATATTCATAACTACATCTTTCAATTAAACTTATCCATCTTGTGATTTTAACCATATAAACTCCTATTTTAGTTGCGCCCGCAACTATTTTATTATATCAAAATATGATAAATATCGCAAATAAAAAGCGCCAATTGACGCTTTTTCTCTATTTTATCACTTACAACAATATACTATAAAAATTATAACCAAAAAATAGGATCTCCAATAAAAGAACCTTTTAAACCTGGCATCACTTCTTTTTCATTGATATCGGTTTCATCAAATTCCTCCATTGAAACTAAATTTAAAAATTTACCATTTCTTTTTACTGCTGGTATCAAACATGAATTTCCATCACAAAATTCTATTAAGTATTTTTTTTCATTTAAAACATTAGCCAATTTATAGGGACTATCATAATATCTAACATATTCACCATTTTCATTTGGAAGGTATTCTATACTTAGTTCTGTCCTTCCTGTATTTGGGTTAATTTTTTCTACATACACATATTTTTCCCAAAAGCCTATTTCTTTTCTTGTATACCTACTTGAATCGTTACATTGCCAATAGTTATCATTTGCTTCAACTAATACAAAACATGTGGGTTCAAATTCCACTAAAAAATATTTCACTTCATCGTTTAAATTATATAATGGATATACTTCAAAACTATCATAATTGAAATATCTTTTTTCAACTCGTTCACTTATATTTCTTATATTTTCTTCTACTGTTAACGATACTTTGGCAGAAATCATCATATTAACACATAATAAACTAATAATTATTAATAATACTTTTTTCATACTAATCACCTGTTATTTACTTTCAGTCATATTATATACAAGGAATGTCGTCACCATCAAAAATTGGAACTATTTCAAATTCTTCTAGTGTCGTCGATACTAAATTAAGATATTTATCGCCACTTTTTATAGCAGGAACATACATTGTAGACCCAAGTGTTGAACCAACCTTCCAACATTTAATCATATATCTTTTTTCATTTGTGACACCTGCTGCTTTAAAGTGACTCTCTGTATGTGTTATTTTATTGCCTGTTTCGTCCTCTTCATAAACTATCTCATATTCAGGAAAAGTAGTTATTTCCTTAGTGTATCTTGACCATTCACGGCCTTTTTTTATTGTATAAGGCTCATCATTAACATTACAATTTTGTGATGTTGAGTTTTCTATTAAACAGTATGCAAAAGTATCTTCAAACTCTGCTAAATATCCTACTATTTGATCTTTAGTTCCATATAATGGATACATATCATATGCTTTTTGGGGATATTCATTTTCAATTAGCTTTCTTATGTTCTTTTCATGTTTGGAAGTGTTACTGTAATTAATTTCACTTGATCCCATTAACACATGAATAGAAAGTAAAGCTATCAGTAAAACTAAAAATCTTTTCATTTGGTTTCTCCTTTATATGTTGTAAATGAAATAAAAAGCTCTACTTGGGATAGTTTTATTTCCTAAGAGAGCTTTTATTATATTCTTATCTTATAAAAGACTTATGGAAATATATTTGATTATATATTTTCATTTTATTTTTCTGTGTAAACTCCATGAACAATTGTTGTGAATGTTTTGCTTTGAGATACACCAGTAGTCTTATTTTGAACTGTTACAGTATAACTTACAGTTTGAGTATAATTAGGGATATTTATTATACGACCATTATCTTGTAAAATATCAGGATTATTTGATTTACAAGTGATTGTATAATTGTTTGATTTTGCGTATAATTCATATTCTGCTTCTACGCATTCCATAAACTTGTACCATAATTCTCCATCATTGGCAAGTAGTGTTTGAGGACAGTCTTTACCTGAGAACATATTGTGTCCTACTACTCTTGTTGTATCTAGATTATATTTATATAATAATCTTGTTACAAGTTGAGCAGTGATTTGGTAAGTATACCATAGGTCACTACCAAAATTACAAGCAGTTTCAATACCTACAGAGTTAAGGTTACCACCGCGACTTGAGATGGCACCAGCAAGTGTTTGTGTGAAACATGCCCATGTAGTTCCCATATAGTAGTATCCATCTACAACCTTCCAAGCAGGTCCGTAGAATGTGAAACACTTAGATGGATCAACCATTGTTTTCTTTGTTCCTGATGAAGTTACACCAGTTGTAGGAACTTCAATTGTTGTGGCTTGACCATTTAAAGTGAAGTAATATCCAGTTGAAGAACTAGAATTTGCGATTACACCCCAGACTGGTTTAACATTTGCGGTTGCTTCAACACCAGTATTAGTCCAAGTGAATTTAGTTGATGTGCCATCACCAGCATGCCATGCTACTTCACCATCAGGAATACACATGAAGATACCATCGTTACCTGTACAATAGTTAGCTGATGCGGCTGTAGTATTGTTGAAGTAATTTGCGGTTGCTCTTGCATTTGATGATTTTGGTGTTCCTGCAGTGTAGTGAACAGTGATAAATTCCATTGTATCAATCTTTGTTCCAGGACGGTTTGCATGATTGCCATCTAGAGGAATAATTAAGCTTTCATCAACAAAGTAATCATAATTAAATAATAAATCAGATACACTTGTGAAAACATCAGCAGGATATGCATATGCAACATTTAAATCTCTAGTTACATGAATATCATTATTATGAGCTCTTGCGATAATATTAAAGATTTCATCAACATTATCTTCTAAAATAACTATAACAATTGACATCTTAACATCTTCGTTTCCTTCTAGATATGCTGTAATTTCAACACTACCAGCACTAACTGCAGTAACTAAACCTGTTTCATCTACAGTCGCAATACTATCATCACTTGACTTGAATTTAATATTACCAGTGCTTGCATATAATACAGCTTTAACATAAGTTGTACCTTTTGTATCAATTACTGATAATCCATCAATTTGAATATCGATAAATGGATCAGTGTAAACTTCTACTTCAAATGAAACATTGAATTTTTCATTGTCAAGAACTGTTACAGTTACAGTTGCTTTACCAGTATTTACACCAAATAATACACCATTTTCATCTACGGTTAAAATATTAGTGTTGCTTGATGCGAATTTTAAACGTTTATTTGTAGCATCACTTGGTGTGAATGTCCAAGTTAATTGATGAGATGTAAGTTTTAATAATTTGTCAACCTTTACAATTTCAAATGATTCAACTGGAGTTGAAGCACTCCATCTTGCGGTTAAAACTAAATCTTTATTCATATCTTTAGTAATAGTAGTTACACGATTACCTTCTTCATCAAACCAGCCAAGGAATGTTCTTCCATCATTAATTACAAGTTCAACAAGTGGAGTTTCTTCACCAACTGTATATTTAGTAATTAGTTTTTCTTTAATTGGATAAGCTTTATAAACAGCTGCTGTTCTTTCAGCATTCCAGTATGATGCAGTTTGGTTAAAGAATGCATAAAGTCTTAAGTAACCAACATAAGTTGATCCCCATGCAGTTTGTGCACCATTAATTGAATTTACTTGTTTATCAAATTCATCTAACCACGCCATCCATAATGGAGCATTGGCTTTAGCATTAACGAAATAACCTTCATCAATTACACCTTTACCATCTTGTTTATAAACTTTATAGTTTCCTGCTGCTCCACCTTTCCAAGATGCATAAGCTGCAGCTTTAAATTTTTCAAGACCTACTGTTTGTCCACTCCATGCATAGAATTCTTCAAAGAACGTATTTGTGAATTCTTCTAATGAAGTAGCTTCATGAGTTGGAAGTTCACCTTCTTCATATATATAAGTAATTGATCTTTCATTTTCGTTATATTCTTTCCATACTGCATATAAAGTAACATCTACTTTTGATGTCTTTTTAATTTCTGTTACATAATCATTTGTGCCAAGGTTTATGACCCAACCAAGGAAAATGTGATTAGTTTTAGTTGGAACAGGGAGTTCTGCTAGACCTTTGCCTTCTGAATATTCTGTAGGTGCCCCTTCTGGAAGTGTACCACCATCTAAAACATAATTAATTTTATGAGTTGGAAGTGGAGCATTTAAATCATACCACTTAGCATATACAGTTGCTGATTTAGATACTGATGTAACTGGACTTCCTGTGAAGTCTTTGTTAGTATACCAACCTACAAATGCATAACCTTCACGTACAGGAGCAACAAGATTAATAGTTGAATTAGGTTCTGCTTCTGCTATTTCGTAAACATTTTCTTGTTTAGTTGTACCATTATAAGTAATGGTTGGAGTAGGAATAACACCTCTTAAGAAATTAAATGTTTCATAATTTGTACCTTTTTTCATTAAGCCTTGAGTACCATAGAAATAGCCATCAAGAATAAATGAGAAACCAGCTTTATAATTAATTGAAGATTGTGGTAAATCTGAGTATCTAATTGCGGTTAATTGAATAACAACTTTTAATAAGTTAGCATATTTTTCTTTGTATGGACTTGTACCAAAGAATCCACCAGTAGGTATACCATCTTCCATACTATCCCAGAATAATTCACTATAGCCATCATGTGCACTATAATAGCCTGTTGAAGTATTATTATATAAAGCTACTGGGTCACCTTGATTCTTACTAAAGTCTTCCCAAGTATAAGCTTTTTCACGAAGTGATTGATGAACTTTTGGAGAATCTAATAGATTATTAACAACTAAATAATAATAGAATTCACTCATAAAGATTTCAGGTAAATTACTAACACTATCAATACCATTTTTAGGATTTGTAACTTCACCAGTTGTCCAAGACCATGAACCACTATTTAGCTCATATTCAACTTTAACAGGAACAGGAATTAATTCCCATTTTGCTTTTAGATTAATAGTTTCATTTTCTTCTTTGCCAATGTTTTCAACTTTCTCATCACCACGATACCAACCTAAGAATTTATATCCTTCTTTTATTGGTGTTGGTAATTCAGCTAAACCAGTACCAATAACATAGGTACTAGAAACTTCACCTTCAAAGTTTCCACCATCTAAGTCATAAATGATTGAAGCAACATTTTGGAATACTTCGATTTCAATAGTTTTTTCTACTCTATTAACACTATTGGAAACAACTAATGTGATTGTAACTTTGCCTTGAGCAATGGCAGTAACAACACCACTCTTTACTGTTGCGATTTTTTCATTACTTGACTTCCATTCAACATTTGTTACATTTTCAGCACATTCATAAGTGATCGTTCTACTTTCGCCTATTGCGATTGAAGTAAAACCATTTACTTTAACATCAGTTATTGGTAAGTCTTCTACAATAACTTTAGTTGAATGAGAAATTGTTGGGTCTTCAGTCCATTTAACTGTAACAATTGCCTCGCCGACACCAACAGCCTTAATGGTTGTGCCATTAATTTCTACAACTTTAGTATCATTAGATGAATACTTTAAGTTAGCAATAATACTATCTACTGAATTTTTATTTGTTCCAGTAATAGTTAAATCAAGATTAATTGTTTCACCTTTTTTAACTGTGATTGTCTCATGTCCTGTAATACTTACTTTTTCTGAGTTACAAGAACATAAAGTGAAAACAACTAATAAAAACATAAAAAATCTTAATACTTTCTTATTCATTTTCTTTCTCCTTTTATTTTTTTACATTACTATAATACACTATAACTCATTTTTCTGCAAGCGTTTTCCTTTTTTATTTAAGAAAAAGACTCATAATAAAATGAGCCCAATTCTATTTAATTTTTAGTCCATCACTAAATGCTTTACCTACTACTTCTCCTAGTTTAATGTATGTATTATTAACTGGATCATAGGTAATAGGATTAAATAATGAAGGGTCTAATTTACCATCACTACCGATAATTTTTTCATCTACTGATATGTTAACAATTTCACCTTTTAGAATTCCAGTTTCTTCATTAAATTCAAGCATTTTACATTCAAGTGTCATTGGAAATTCTAAAATAATAGGGGCGTTAACAAATTCACTTTTTTCAGTGTGCATGTTTGCCTTTTCAATTTTGTTTGGTTCTTTATTACCAGATACAACTCCAAAATAATCAGCTTCAACTACATGTTTTTCATCAGCAATACTTATGGTGAATGCTTTAGTATTCAATAAGTTTTTAACAGTTTTATGTTCCAAACTTAAAGATATGGAAACTTGTTTAAAGTCAGAAATACCACCCCATGCGGCATTCATCGCATCAGGTTTGCCATTTTCATCATATGTACCAATAATTAAAACTGGTAATGGATAAAGATAAGTAAACGGTCCTAAATTTTTACGCATAATTTTATAACTCCTTTTCTATAATATCGCCTAAATTAAATTGTATAACTTTTTTTAAGTCATCTAGTTTCATTTCAACTTGATAACCTATTTTACCACCACTAAACATAATGGTATCAAATTTTAATGCGGATTCATCAATTGTGGTTTTAAAAAACTTTTTCATACCTATTGGTGAACATCCACCGTGAATATAACCAGTTAAACCAAGTAATTCTTTTGATTTAATCATGTTTACATTCTTTTCACCGATAAGTGTTGCGGCTTTTTTTAGGTCAAGCTCTGCACATACAGGAACTAAAAACACATAATGGTTTCCACTTTTTCCTTCCGTAACTAAGGTTTTAAATACTTTATGAGGATCTTGATTCAAAACATTTGCGACTTCCATTCCGCTTATCGCATCACTATCTACATAAATGTGAATAGAATAAGGGATTTGCATTTTATCTAAAATTTTGTAAACATTTGTTTTTAATACATTTGCTTTCTCATTTTTCTTCATAGTTATTACGCACTATACTTTATGCTAGTGCCATATCCCCCTTTTTATATAACTTTTTGTACTGGACTAAAAAGTAAGTAAGTTCACAAACTCCCGTAATGGTCCATGAAAAACTATATAATAGATATAGTGATTCAATTGTATGATAATGAGCAAAAATAGTATATACCCAAAGAATTCTAAATAAGCATGAACCACAAATAACAATAATAGTTGGAATAACACTTTTACCAATACCCCGGGATGCGGCTATCGAATTATCCATTGCTGCACTAATCATATAAGAAAGGCCTAAAACTTTCATCCGTCGCATACCTGCTTTAACTACATCGGCATCTTGAGTAAATATTCTAAGCATTGTACTACCAAAGAAATACATACAAATACCTATGATTGCCCCGGCTAAAAAGGCATAAAGCATTGATATAAAACAAGTTTGAATGATTCTCTTTTTCTTCTTCGCTCCATAGTTTTGACCAATAAAACTTGAACAAGCCATATAAAAGGCTGCCATAACGTCATATACTAAAGCATCAAAATTAGTTGCGGCTGAATTACCTTCAACCATTAATTCATCAAAACTATTTACACCTTTTTGAATAAATAGATTTGCTATCGCAAAAATACAGTTTTGAAAACCTGATGGAACCCCAAGTTTTAATAATTGTTTAGCTTGAATATGATTAAACTTATTACCTTTAAAAACTAATTGATGTTCATTTTTAAGCCTTGTAAGGGATATAACAATTAAAATTGCCGAAATATATTGTGAAATAATACTAGCTATCGCAACACCTGCTACATCAAGTTTACAAACAATAACAAAGAATAAATTTAATCCAACATTAAATATTCCCGCAATAAACAAAAATAATAGTGGTTTTTTAGTATTACCAATGGCACTAAACGTACCATTACCAAAATTATAAATCGCAAGTGCTGGCATTCCTAAAGCATATATTCTTAAGTATAAAACAGCACCATCAAGTAACCCAACTTTTGTATCAATTAATATCAGGAAGAAACGTGCTCCAATTAGGATAATAATGAGTAAAATAATTCCTATTATTAAAGAACAAAAAAAAGATGTAAAAATGGCGGTTCTTTCGCCTTTATCGTCACGTCTACCAACCAAATTAGCAATTACGACATTTACACCACTTCCTATACCAATTAAGAAGCCAGTAAATAGCGTTACTAAAATAGCCGTTGAACCAACCGAACCTAAAGCTTTTTCCTTCATCGTAGAAAAGTTACCAACCACCGCAATATCTGAAATATTAAATAATACTTGCAAAATATTAGAGGCAATAAGAGGAATACTAAATAAGAATATTCCCTTCCACAAATTGCCTTCTGTTAAATTCTTTTCTTTTTTCATACTAACCTTCCTATGTCTTATATATTCTAGCACAATTGCATAAATTTGTCATTTTAATTATCTTGTAATCTTGTCGAATTTTACATAATTATCATTAAACTAATCACTAATAAAGCAATTTTTTAATTTTTTTGATATAATATGACTAATTATGATAGGATGTGAATTTATGTGTGAAGAAATTCAAGAAAGAAAAAAAATAGTATTACCATTTTTAATAACCACTCTAAATGGAATGGCTTATGGACTTTTCGCAACATTAATTGTAGGAACAATCATAGGCACCATTAGTACTCTTTTTTCAAAAGGTGACAATGATGTTTGCCAGTTTATTGCGAAAATCCTAAGTAGCAAAGATGGGGTCGCAAAAATTCTTCAGTGTTTAACCGGTGCTGGTATTGGAGTTGGTATCGCTTTAGCCTTAAAACAAACACCACTTGTAACAATTGTTATTGCGGCTGTTGGTAGCATTGCCTCATACTTTTCTCTACCTACATCTTTTGTTGAAACATTTAAGACTAGTGATAAATTTCAAATTGGTGATCCTTTAACTATTTACCTTGTTTGTATAAGTACTGCTTTACTTATGAAACTCATTTTTAGGAAAAAAACTCCTGTTGATATTCTTATTATTCCCTTATTTGGAATAATTATAGGTACTGTCTTTGCCATTACTATTCGTTACCCTGCCATTTACGTTACATATGGTATACAGTGGCTTGTTAATGTTGGCACAAAAACTGCCCCACTTCTTATGGGAGCAATCGTTGCTGTGCTTATGGGTATGGCCTTAACCGCCCCAATATCAAGTGCTGCTATTGCGGCGATGGTCTTCAATATTGGGGATATCCCTTTAAATGAAGCTATCACAATGTCAGAATATTCAGGACTAGTTCTTGCATCAGGTGCAGCTGTTGTTGGTTGTAGCTGCCAAATGATTGGTTTTGCAATACAATCAAGAAAAGACAACTCCATTGGTATGGTCATATCAATTGGAATTGGAACATCCATGTTACAATTTAAAAACATTTTAAAAAAGCCTATAATCTGGCTTCCAACCATTATTGCCAGTGCTATCCTTGGTCCTATTTCAACTATGTGGCTAAAACTCATATGCATAGGTTCAAGTGCGGGAATGGGTACAGCTGGATTAGTTGGTCAAATAGGAACATTCAGTTCAATGGGCAACACCTGGCAAACTTGGGTAGGAATATTCGGTCTTCAAATAATTCTACCAGGTATCCTAGTATATGCTATTGACTTACTATTTAGAAAACTAAATCTCATAAAAGATGGTGATTTAACCGTATAAGAACAAAGAGAAACGCTCAAACATTTCTCTTTTTTACTTATCATCCCGTTTTTATCATTTTAAGTATACATTTATTTTTTGCTTACTTCTTCTTCACAAATTATTTCAAGTATAATTCTTTAATAATGTGCATTTTAATTAATCTTTCTAAGCTTAACAAAACGTTCTTTTAATGATACTTTTTCTACTTCATAACCATATTCAAGAAGTTCTTTTTTATACGTTAAAAAAGAATGATCAAGTGGGAATGATGTAATTTTTTCAATTTCTTCATACGTTAACTTAAATGTTTTACTTCCATTTTCTTTTATCCAATTCCACAATGGTTCGTATTTACTCATATATAATCTCCAACCAAATTAACCATTATATAATCAAAAACTAAATAATGTGCATAAATTATACAATCATATCATCTTAAAATCAATTAATTCGTTAATAAAATTACTATTATAAGCATAAATTTACAATTTTTTATATGCTTTTCAGTATAATATCATATAAAATCAATTAATGGAAATTTAATTTATAATTAA
>UQAI01000015.1 GCA_900538885.1 uncultured Mollicutes bacterium | reverse complement strand
AATTATAATATTAGCAATAACACACATTCCTTGAGTAATTAATTCAATAATCAAATACTTTTTATAACATTTATCATTTACAACTAAATATCTGTCATTTGTTTTAAATACAAATATCCCTAGTATAAACATAATTTGAAGTATTAAACAAATATATTCCATAATGATTTACCATCCTATCATATTTCCTAAAAATGTAGAACCTAAAGTTGCAGCAGATACCTTAGTTATACCCTGAACTGTATATAAACTAATAGCCTTTGACATATTCATATACATAGTTTGTAAAGTTAATCCACTATTAGGTCTTAATAGTGTTTCTTTTGCAGAAGTCAAGAACGCTTTACTTCCCCAAGACTTTCCAGCATTAATTGTGTTAACCATTGCTTTTGAATTTTGCGTACCTGCTCCTGTCCATCTTCCTAAGCCAACACCGATTGCACCCATAAGAATAGCCTTTCCGACATTAACTTGGTTCCAATCTCCACCAGAGGCTATTAAATCGCCACCCATACTTCCAGCAGCTCCTAAAACACCTCCAGCAATCATAGAAACAACTTGATTAATACCCGATGCTCCTAAAGCACCACTTATTCCACCAATTGTAGCATCTAGTAATACCTGCCAACCATTAATGTTATCCCAGCCTTTAGTTAATCCTTGGGAAACAGCACTAGCTGCTCCACCTACTGCAAATCCAATAATTGCACCAATAATAAGTGTGCTAATTCCAAAATGCCCACTAGGATCATAGTAGTTAATTGGATCATTCATACAGTACGAATATAGATTAAGACCATTAATAGAATTAGGATCAAGATAATCTACAGAATCTGGTGATATAAAACGACAATATTTAGGACTGTAGTATCTAGAGTTACAATAGAACAACTCTGTTTCTTCATCATAGTAATATCCTTTATATTTTATTGAGTTATATTGTCCATTACTATTTATTCCATCACTTATTAAGTTCCCATAATCATCATATGTATATACTATTATTTCTTCATTTCTTTCATCTAGTATTCCTAGGATATTTCCTAAAATATCTTTCTTATATAAATATTTTTCTATTAGTTGATTTTTACGGTAGATAAAACCATAGATGTTACTATTCTCATCATATAGATATTCTATTTCATATTGTAGTATTGTATTTTCTTTTCTTCTTTCATACTTTAGTATATTATTAAAATATATATATTCATATCTATATCGTTCGATATTATTTTGGGTTACTTGTTTACTGGTTCTTCTTCCTTCTTGGTCATATTCAAATTCTATTTTGGTTATGTTATTACCACTTGTTTTTATTATTTGGGTTAATCTATTTGTTACCCATGTATAGTCTATTACTAACTCTATTATACCATTTTCTTTTTTAATGGTACAACGTTTTGGTAATAAACTTTCTTGATCATATTCGATTTCTTCATTTTTGTATTTTATTAATCTAAATCTATTATCATATTCATAGTTTATGATATTTTGATTTTCTTTTTTAGTTGTGATGTTTCCAGAGTTATCATATGTATATTCGTTTATTTTTCCTTCTTTAATACTTTTAATTAATTGGTTTTTAGAATCATATTGATATGTTGTGGTTTTTCCTTGGCAACTAATTGTTGATATTCTTTCTTTATCATAGGTGTAGTTTATTTCTTCTCCATTTATTGTTTCTTTTATTATTTTATCTTGAGTATCATAACTATAGATGTGTGTGCTTTCTCCTACTAGTTCTTCTAGTAGTAATCCTTCTTTATTATACTTTTTGATATTTATTAAATCGGTAACACTATTAAAGTGTGCATCTATTTCTGATTTTATTAGTACTCTTGATGCTATTCCTATATCTACTATTAGCCCATCAAATGGACAAATGCTTTTATTATTATAATCATCGCTAATTTTTGTTTGGGAGTTTCCAATGCTGATTTTTGGATTTAGTATGAATGTTGCGTTTGATGATGATGTTTGATATACTTCATCATCTACATATACTTTTATATTGTATCCTCCAGTTTGGTAGTAACCACTTGCGATCTTATCCCATACTACACATATATTGCTGAAACTATTTTTCTTAAGGGCTAGTCCTGTAAAGTAGTCTTTTCCTAAAAAGTTTAGTTTTACTTCACCATATCTATCTGTATATAGATATATTTTTTGGTTTGATGAAGCATTATATTCAAAAATGGTTCTTGCTTTTGTTTCAAATATTTTTACTTTCATTAAGATTGTTTGAGTATTTGTTGATGATAGTTTATAAATTAATTCTTCTTTTGTGTATTCTTTTAAATCAATATCTGTTAATTCTTTATATCCGTGATATATTAGTGAATAATTAAATAATGATAATGAAATTATATATTTTTCTTCTTCCTTCAGTTCCCTAAATAGGTATAATAATTGGTGAAGAAAACTAATACTTCTTTCTATATTATCATTATTATATGGTTGATAAAATGCGGTGACTACTTTTAAGGCTAGTTCATCATCTATTTCTTTTTTAAACATTATATAGTAATACTTTGATATAAGTGTTGAATCAAACATGGTTTTCATGTTCAGTAGTAAATATGTGTATGCGCTATAAACATTTTTCATATACTTATCTAATGTTGATTTACACATTATTTCATCATATACGATTTGTTTAAAATGTTCATGTTCTATTGGTATATTTCGTTTTTTGAATAGATTATATATAAACTTTACATTTTGTTTTCTTACTAGTATTTCAAAGTTATTCATTTGTCCCTCCTTTCATCTTTAATTATACTTATAGGAAATCTCGATTATTGTTGAATGTTGGAAGGGCTAAATATTTTTTTTATTGTTTTAAAAGCAAAAAATCTAGGTCCATAATGAACCTAGATTTTCTTGTTTTGATTACTTAAATAAATTCTTTTTCTCTTTAAATATCTTAGAATCTTCTATTTTATTTTCATTACCAATTACACATAAAGCATTATCATTTAAAGCTTTTTCAATTAATGGTTTTAAAGCCTTGATGTCATCTAGTGTTACATTTAACACTTCATGTCGTTCTTGTTTTAGATCTTCATATGTAACATTTTGTAAATATGCAAGGAATGAACGTGCACCTTTATCTTTTGGACTAAGTGGGGTATCAAGCATACCAATCGCACCAATAATGTATTTTGTTAAATCGTCTGTAGAAGGGTTGAAACTATCAATATAGTTTGGAATATTCATATAAACATCCATTGTTTTTTCAAGATTTGGATCACGATATGATACAAAGTAAACATTACCATTACGAGTGAAATTACTCATGCATCCATATGCTCCACCTAATACTCTTACTTGCATCCAAAGATAATCATAACGAAGAGCCATTGCGAAAACTTGGAAAGCACCAGTATAATTACCTACTTCTTTAAAGTTACCAACTCTTGCGACATATTGAACAGTTGAAGGGGTACGGAAGCCTTCATTTAGGAGATTTGGTGTAAATTCAAATTTTCCTTTTTGAACTTCTTCTTTGTATAAACTATTAACAAAATCAGTTAAATATTTATCATATGCATTGTTTGTGGCTGTATAAGAAATTATTAAGTTTTCTTTTCTAAAAATTAACTTAATTACTTTTTCCAGATTTGTGATGATTTCTTCATATTTTGTTTCAAAGTTTAAACATAAATCTTCAATGAATTGATATTCACTAATGCCATCAACAAGTTCATTATAGTAACTACTACTGCGAATATAAGAGAATGCTCTATTCATTGATGCTACATGGCCACGTCCCATTAACATCATTTGACGTTGTGATTTGTTTTCACCTAGTATTTCCATCAAACGGCGTTTATTGTTTAATTTAGATGAGGTAATTATTTCTTTTACAGTGTCAAATACAAATGGGATTTTATCATATAATGCTTTAGTTTCAAATACAAATAATGGAAGAACATCATTGTCACCAATAGAAATTATTTTTGTTCTTGGATTGATTCCACCAGTATTAATGTTGATTTCTTGAGTTAGGTTTTGATATGTATATTTAGTAGTATCAACATAACCTAAAACATTTTGAAGTAATCCAACATAAGGTATTAATTCATTTGGTACATCTTTAGTATTAAAGCAGAAGTTTAGATAACCAATACCATTAGTTTCAACATTATGTTTTAAAACTTTAACACCATCTAATACTTGTTCTTCATTATATAATGGTTCAACTTTATCATCAATATCTTCTCTTGTTAAAAGTGGGATAGTCGCAAGTTCTTCTAAAGTTGATGGTGTTGCTTGATATTCTTTTAAAGCTTTAGTATCATTTACTAATTTTTCTAATTTTTCTTTTGTTAAGCTTGCTTTATATGCCACAAGTTTTTCTTTTAAAGCTTGTTCTTTTTCTGCCCCTAGTGTGTTGCTTGGTGATACAGTAACATATGCAACATGGTTATTATTTAATAAATATTTATTAATTAACTCTTCATAATAGTTAGTATTTAATTCTTCTTTTAAACTACTAAATTGGGCATTATATTCAAGCTTTGTGAAAGGATCATTATCATCATATAACCAAGTTTCCATCGCATTTAATCCGTAGACTAATCCTTTTGGTGCACCACCAAAATCTGCTTCACGGTATTTAAATTCATAATAATTGATGGCTGCTTGAATTGATTTTTTATCAATTCCTTTTGTTACTAATTCTTTTAAAGTTTTATTAATAACTTCATCTAATACTTGTTCTTTTCCACTTTGAGCATCTTTAACAATAATACTTAAAACCGGTTGTAATAGGCCACTATCAAAATCGCTTAAAATATCACTGCCAATACCAGCATCAATGATTGCTTGTTTAAGTGGAGCACCTGGTGCTTCAAGTAAAGCATAATTTAAGATTTGGAAAGCAAGATTTAGTTTAGCATCTTCATATGTACCAATAACCGCATTATATGAGTAATATGTTTTATTTTCTAGACTTTCATCCTTACCAACTGGATAGAAAATTTCTTCATGAATTGGAGTAGTAAATGGTTTTTGGTAATCAATGTGTGAATCAACTTTTATAACATCAAATTTTGATAAATATTCTTCATCTAACCAGTTTAGTTTTTCTTCCATATTCATATTACCATACATAATAATATAACTATTAGCTGGGCTATAAAAACGATGATGAAAATTCTTAAATGCTTCATAAGTTAGGTTTGGAATAAATTCTGGATCGCCACCTGATTCTACACCATATGTTGTATCAGGGAATAGTGCATGACGTGATTCACGCATTACTACTTGTTCTGGACTTGAGAAAGCACCTTTCATTTCGTTATATACAACCCCATTATAAATGATGTCCGCATCAACATTTTCAAGTTCATAGTGCCAACCTTCTTGTTTAAATATTTCTTCATGTAAATAAACATTAGGATAGAACACAGCATCCATATATACTTCCATTAGATTAGCAAAATCTTTGTCATTACAACTTGCAACTGGATAAACGGTTTTATCAGGATATGTCATTGCATTAAGAAAGGTATTTAATGATCCTTTTAATAATTCAATAAATGGGTCTTTGACTGGAAACTTCTTAGATCCACATAATGTAGAATGCTCAAGAATATGTGGTACACCAGTATCATCAGTTGGTGGTGTTCTAAATCCTACAGAAAATACTTTATTTTCATCATTATTTTCAAATAATAAAATACGAGCTCCTGATTTAATATGCTTTAAAAGCTTGACATTAGAAGCAACTTCTTCTATATATTTTTCTTTTATTAATTCATATTTTTTCATTTTGGTTTCCCCCTTATTTTTTTAGATACTTTATTATAGCATAATTTTAAAAAGTTCGCTAGCTAGGCGAACTTTTAATTTCCACAGCCACATTCATCATTGTTACATTCACAGGTTGTGGAGTCCATTTTATCTTTAAACTTTTGAATTGCTTGTTCGGTTGAATCATTAACCGTAGTTACTAGTTTATCTAGAGCCTTACGATTATTGTAGGCCATCCAAACACCAAAAACAGTCATTCCACCAAGTAAAAAGGGAAATATTGACTTTTTCATGTTATCACCTCATTCTTAGTTTAAAGTGCTAAATTCAAAATATTATATATATTTCATAGTTCTAAACAAAGTGAATATTATATGTTCTCCTATTGAATCTCAATAATATTGTTTTAGCATTTATATTATGGTATATTTATTAATTTTAATACATTATTTTTTATAAATCTTCAAAATCACTTGGTTTTAAATTTCCGAATTCTTTTTCACCAATACTATCAAAAGCTGATTCATCATCAATAATATTTAAGTTAGGCTTTTCTTCATTTAGTCCGTTATGTAAATATTCAATAATCTTATCCTTTAAAATTGTTTTTCGGTTATGTTCTATTTGCATAATTCCCATTTGTAAAGCTTTAACATCACCTATTAAAATTAAACTATTTTTAGCTCTAGTTACACCTGTATAAATTAATTTACGTTTAAGCATAATATAATATTTTGTGCTAATTGGCATAATAACTAAGTCAAATTCACTGCCTTGGGCTTTGTGAATACTAATTGCATAAGCTAAACTTAAGTCCTCAATTTCATCTAAGTTATATTCTACATAACCACTATCAAATAAAACCGTGATGCCATTAATCTTTAGATTTTTATATTTAAATCTTTCAATTACTCCGATATCACCATTCATAACCCCTTTATCGGCACGGTTAACAAGTTGGATAACTTTGTCGTTAATTCTAAATGACATTCCTAAATGTTTAATTTCACCTTCATCAGTAAGCGGATTAATAAGGTTTTGAATTCGCGTATTAATCTCATTAATTCCGGCATCACCTTTATACATAGGGATTAATACTTGGATATCTTTTTTAATGTCTTTTCCTTTTCTAACGGCCATTCCCACTAAGTCAACTAGCATATTAGCAAGATGATCATTGTCGGTAGGAATGAAAGTGCGATCACTAAACTTTTCTAAAATATTTTCTGGTACATATCCTTCATTGATACTATGTGCTAGTTTTATAATTGTAGAATTTTCAGCTTGACGGTGAATTTTATTTAACCTAATTGTTTTTATTTCTCTTGTATCAATTAAATCTTTTAGAACTTGTCCTGGTCCAACAGCAGGTAATTGGTCAACATCACCTACAACAATAAGTCTTGCATCATCATGCATTGATGTAAGTAATCGATAAGCAAGTGATAAATCCATCATTGATGATTCATCAACAATTATTAAGCGAGCTGTCGTTTTATTATATTTATTATAAGTGAATTTGTCACCACCAATATAACCTAAGAAACGGTGAATAGTTGATGAATCCATTCCTGTAGTTTCCTTTAGGCGCTTCGCGGCGCGGCCAGTTGGTGCTAAAATTGCAATTTCATTAATAAGAGCACTACTATCTTTATTTAACTTTAAATACATTTTAATAATGGCATGAACAATAGTTGATTTACCAGTACCAGGGCCACCAGTAACAATAACGATTGGTTCTGAGAATGCTGAAGTAATTGCATTTTTTTGTTCTTCATTAAACTTGATTGAACTTTCTTTTTCGATTTCTTCATATATATCATTAATGGTATTTTGATCGTATGATGTCATTTTATGTTCAGGATTACGCTCACCTTTTAATAGTTTGACGATTTCTTTCGCAAGGTCAGTTTCTTGAATATAAAGTTGATAATCAAACACATCATTATCATTAGGCATATATATCTTTTTTTCTTCTTCTAAGGTTTTTAGAACGCACACAAAATCTTCATGCGCAATTTCTTCTAAGATATATTCTCTTATTCTTTCATATAATGTTGTTTTGGTCACATAACTATTACCTGAATTATAAATTAATTCCTTAAGCATATAACAAGTAAGCGCCTTAAGTCGTAGTTTACTATTTTTAGGAATTCCCAGTTTTAACGCAAATTGATCATTTTTCTTAAAACCAAAACGATCAAGTTTATCCATTAAAATATATGGATTAGTTTTTAATTCTTCTATTACATCACTACCAAATTTAATTATTATTTTATTAGCCATATCAATTGTGATACCATGATCAAGAAGAAAAATTACTGCTTCTTGGTTATTTTTATCACTTAAGATTCCACTATAAATAATTGAACGTTGTTTAGGGGTTATCGCAATTTCATTTAAAACATCAGGATTATGTTTAATTAGTTCAATCGCATCAACACCAAGTTTTTCTACTACCATTTTCGCAATCTTGATACCAATACCAGGAAATAAATCACTTGATAAATAAGCTACAATTCCATAAGCATTATCAATTGCTTTTCTCGCAAATTTAGTAAATTTAAATTGTAAACCATAATTTTTATCTTTTACATAATCGCCTTCAAGTTCATATTCCTCGCCTTCATAAACTGCCCGGTCAAAGAAACCTACAACGGTAATATTATTACCAATGATTTTATTCTTTGCGGCGAGAACATCTTTCTTTTTATAATCTAATTCAAAAAGAGCAACGGTATAACCGCTGTCTTGATTGTAATAATTTATTCTTGCGATAGTTCCATTTAATATTTCACTCATTCTAGTATCTCCGTTTTACATCATCCATAAATACTTCATCAATGGTTCCCCCACCTAAGCAGTATTCACCATCGTAAAATACACAAGCTTGACCTGGAGTCATTGCTTTAACTGGCTCTTTTGTTTTAACTTCAATTGTATTATCATCTAAATATTTGATCGTAACTCCAACATCAGGAGCACGATATCTAAACTTTGCAGTAAGAGTAGGAGTATCTACTAGTGGTGGATTAATAATATTAATATCTTTAATAATAGCACGATTAGCGTATAGTAGTTCTTGTTCATCACCTTGACCTACAATTAGTTCATTATCTTTAGGGTTTTTACCAATAACAAACCATGCATCGCCAGGTCCACCAATACCAAGGCCATGACGTTGACCAATAGTGTAGTACATTAATCCTTCATGTCTTCCCACTATTTTATGATCTGATGTAACCATATTACCAGGTTGAGCAGGAATATAATTTTTTAAAAATTCTTTAAAGTTTCTTTCACCGATAAAACAAATACCCGTTGAATCTTTTTTACCAGCAACTGGCAAATCATACTTTAAAGCAAGTTCACGAACATCTTGTTTTACCATATCGCCAATTGGAAATAAGGCTTTAGAAATTTGTTTAGCACTTAATTGTGATAAAAAGTATGTTTGATCTTTATTGCTATCAACACCTCTTAATAAATAATGTTTGTCACCATCATGGATAACTCTAGCATAATGCCCCATAGCAATATAGTCAGCTCCCATTGCTTCGGCTTTTTCGAGAAAACATTTAAATTTAATTTCTTTATTACATAAGATATCAGGATTAGGCGTTCTATTTTTTTTATATTCATCTAAAAAATATGTAAATACTTCATTCCAGTATTCTTCTATAAAATCAACACGATGAAGTTTAATGCCAAGTTTATCAGCTACAGCTTTCGCATCTTGATAATCTTTTTCTTGTGGACAAACTTCATCCATTAAATCGGGATTACCTAATACATCATTATTGACAGCTGAATCCCAGTTACGCATAAAAATTGCTTCGACATCATAACCAAGTTCAAGAAGTTTTATTACTCCCACACTACTATCTACACCGCCAGATAATCCTATTATTACTTTAGGTTTTGTTCCCACTTTAACACCTCCTAATTTTCTGCTTTTAATTCTAAAATAGTATCTCTTAATAACATTGCTTCTTCAAAATTTAATTCTTTTGAAGCTTTCTTCATCGCAACTTCAAGTTTTTCAATTAAATTTTTACGTTCTAGTTTAGTCATTTTCTTAAATGTTTCTTTATCAATTGTTTCGTTTTCAACACTTCCAGTTTCTGGATTAATAATGCTTACTGCTTCACCAATTTCTTTAATAATTGTTTTTGGAATGATATGATGTTCTACATTATATGCATTTTGAATTTCTCTACGTCTGTTAGTTTCAGTAATTGCTTTTTCCATTGATTCGGTCATGTTATCCGCATACATTATAACACGACCATTAGCATTTCTTGCGGCTCGGCCAATTGTTTGAATTAATGATCTCTCACTTCTTAAAAACCCTTCTTTATCCGCATCTAATATACATATTAAACTAACTTCAGGTATATCTAGACCTTCTCTTAAAAGATTAATACCAACAAGTACATCGTAAGTTCCTTTACGTAAACTTCTAATAATTTCTAAACGTTCTAATGATTTAATTTCTGAATGAAGGTAAGCTACCTTAATTCCTACTTCTTTTAAGTAAGCAGTTAGGTCTTCACTCATTTTAATTGTTAGGGTTGTAATTAAGGTTCTTTCATTCTTTTTAATTTGTTCTTTAATATCTTCTAAAATATAGTCAATTTGATTTTTAGTTGGTCGTACCTCAACTTTTGGATCAAGTAAACCTGTTGGTCTAATTATTTGTTCAACAATTTCATAAGAACGGCTTAATTCATAATCACCAGGTGTTGCGCTAACATAAACTACTTGTTTAATTTTCTTTTCAAACTCATCAAAATTTAAAGGTCTATTATCTAAAGCTGATGGAAGTCTAAAACCATAATCAACTAAAGTTTGTTTACGACTTCTATCGCCATTGTACATTCCCCTAACTTGAGGTATTGTAACATGTGATTCATCAATAATCATTAAGTAATCATTGCCAAAGAAATCAAGTAAAACTGATGGTGTTTCTCCTTCTTGACGAAGAGATAAATGTCTTGAATAGTTTTCTATGCCTGAACAACTACCAACTTCTTTAATCATTTCGATATCATACATTGTGCGTTGTTTAATTCGTTCTGCTTCTAGAGGTTTTCCGTTATCATTAAAGTATTTGATTCGTTCATCTAATTCTTCTTTAATTCTTCTTAAAGCTTCTTCCTTTTTAGCTTCATTCATCACGAAATGAGTAGCGGGGAAGATGTTGATAAGACCTGTACTTCTAATTACTTTTCCTGTAACGATATCAAAGATTGATATTCTCTCTACCTCATCATCAAAGAAACTAATTCGAATTGCTTCAGTACTTTCATATGTTGGTAAAATATCGACATTATCTCCTTTAACTCTAAACATTCCTCTTTCAAAAGCAATAGTACTATAAATAAATTGCATCTTTACAAGTCTCTCTAATAACGCATCACGATTTAAGGTTTCGCCTTTTCGAATGGTTAACATTGAGTCTTTATAATCTTCAGGATCACCAATACCATATATACATGATACACTAGCTACTATTATTGTGTCTTTACGTTCAAGAATACTTGAGGTTGCGGCATGACGCATTTGGTCTATTTCATCATTAATGCTTGAGTCTTTTTCAATATACATATCTTTACTTGGAACATAAGCTTCAGGTTGGTAATAGTCATAGTATGAAATAAAGTATTCTACCCTATTTTCGGGAAAAAAACTTTTTAGTTCCGCATAAAGCTGACCTGCTAAAGTTTTATTATGGGCAAGAACAATAGTTGGTTTATTTACATTTGCGATAACATTTGCCATTGTAAAAGTTTTACCTGTACCGGTTGCCCCTAAAAGTGTTTGTTCTTTTATTCCCATTTCAAGATTTTCGCTTATTCTTTTAATTGCCTCTATTTGATCCCCCATCGGACTATATGGGGCGACTAGTTTAAATTTATCCATATTAATTTCTTACATATACGGCCATTTGAGGTCGTCTTCCATCATAAAGGATATCAATGAATTGATCAGGGTGTTCAGTATACATAAATGATACAATTTGAGCATTTACCTTTTCACCTTTATTAGTTCTAAATTCTATTTTAATTTCTGATTGACGTACACCATTTGCATTTTTAGTACGACCAAGTTTATAAGTTATAACTTCAGCTTTGGCTTTTAATCCACAAATTTTTAAATAGTTTTCACTATGGTCTTTAGAAATACCACCAATACGTTCTAGTAAATAAGTCATTAAAACAAAATAAATTACTAAGAAAATTAAAACACTTAGCCATGTAAGAGTTGATGGGCTTCCATCTGTACTGATTAATGGTAATTTTTTATTAAATACATCATTTGCTAGCATCTTCCATAAACTAAATGTAAAAATAAAAATACCTGATGCTAAAATTAAACAATCTGTAAATAATGGTCCTGATTCAATGGAAAGTTTAGTACCTTCTAGATATGTAGGGAAACAATGAATTCTTTTATTTCCTGTAATCTTTGGATATACAATATTTAGTTTTTGGCCTTCATAATATTGATCATTAAATTCTTTTTGTGTTAATTCATATATAGATTCAAAAGTTTGCAAGTTGCTCTCTGACTTGTATTGAACACGTACATATACGCGTTTTTTAACTTGTTTTACTTCCACAACTGTTGCCTCAATTTTTTGAGGGTCAGCTTTTAGTAACTTATTGGTTTTGATTGCTCTAACTAAATTTAATACTAAGTTATAAGCATATACTCCCATAAAAGTTGCGGTTATTACTAAAAAGATAATGTTTGTTGCAATATTCATATTTTAATCCTCCTATTTATGATATTCCTTGTGATTATTTATCGTGAATGCCCGATAAATTTGTTCTAGTAATATTAATCTCATCAATTGATGAGGAAATGTAAATTTTGAAAATGATAAGGCAAGTGAACTACGGCTTTTGACTTTATTACTCAAACCATATGATCCTCCAATTACAAAGGTAATGTTTGAATTACCATAAGTGTATAATTGATCAATCTTTGAGGCAAGGTCTTCGCTTGTTAACATTTTTCCTTCAATTTCTAACGTTATAACAAAATCGTTCTTATCAATTTTATCAAGCAAGTAATCACCTTCTACTTCTATTACTTTCTTGATATCACTACTTAAATATTCTTTTACTTCAATTATCTCTACTTTTTCCCAAGCATCAAGTCGTTTTAAATATTCCTTAATTCCACTTGTTAAGTAGTCTTCTTTTAATTTACCAACACATAAAATTTTTATCATTATTCAACCTCAATAGTTGGTAACGCTTGATATTGTTCAGCAACAACCAAACTAAACTTAAGATTTTCACCAAATACTTTATAGCACTCATTTATTGCAATTTGTGGTTCATTACATTCTTCACTTAAATGTGCTAAGATTATATGTTTAGTATTGTTAGATATAATCTTTGTAAGATAATCCACACAAGTTTCATTAGATAAGTGACCAGTTTTTGCGAGAATTCTTTGAATTAACGGCCAAGGTCTTCTACTTGTCATAAGCATTTCAACATCATGATTTGATTCAATCATTAAAACATTTATTGATCTAAGTATTGGAAAATATTTTTCTGGAATTATTCCCGTATCTGTGATTGACGCAAAACTCAAATTTTTCTCTTCATTTAATTCTTTAAACAAGAAACCATGAATTGATGCGGAATCATGCGATAATTGAATAGGTACTACAAATATATCCTCAAAAGAATACTTGTAATCATTTTTTAAAAATACTGTTTTAAAAGGAAGCAATGAGTTATTTGTTTTTTTATTGATAACATTGTAACTAATCTCATCAATATATAATGTCGCATTAGTGCGCGATAGTACTGAGGAAAGATGTAATACATGATCAGTATGTTCATGTGATACAAAAACAGCATCAAGTTTGGTAAGTTCTATGCCTTCATTTTTTAGCCTTGATTTAATTTGTAACATACTAATGCCAGCATCAATCAAGATCTTTGTTTTTGATGTTTCCAAGTATGTTGCATTACCTTTTGACCCACTAGCAAGTACTGTTATTTTCATTTTTCCCACATCCTTTTACATATGAAAGTATTATACCACGATTTGGCTATTTAATCAAGAGACAAAGTAACTTTTTAATAATAACGCTTTAAAAGAGCTAATTCATCCTTGAATTAGCTCTTAATTTCATTTGTTTAAAATATATTATTTTAGATCTTGTTTTCTAAATAACATTATACCCCAAAAAATAAATAATGCAATAAAACAAATACTTGGAATCAACAAAATTAAATTATTATATAAACTACCATGATATAATTCATTTGATGATATTAACTGAGCACCATACACTGGGTTGATTGCTAAAATATGCGCAACTGTTTTACTTGCGTATTGTTCTACATAAGCATTGACTGAAGCAACAATTGATAGTAGAAAACTTCCAACTATATTTACAGTTATGCTTAAACCTACATTTTTAGTTATCACCGCAATAAAGACTGCACAGCTTAAGAAAACTAAATAGTTTAAGATACCATAACCATACGTTGTCATAATCAAACCAAATTCATCTAAATTAAATTTTGTACCATATCCTAGTAGTAAACTACCAAGAAGTAATGATATTAACGAACTCGTTATATAGAAAATTAAGCCAAAAATAATACCAGCAAAATAATCACTCATAAAAATTGCTATTCGACTTTTTCCTGATATTATTTTGTTTCTAACAGTTCCATAACGAAAATCCTTAATTAAAGCTACTGATATAAAAATAGGTATCATAAGACCAGCATTACTACTTGGTGAGAAACTTCCAAGGAAAGTATCACGACCAGTAAATAGTCCTGCAAATATACTTTCTTCATCACCACCTAAGATTTTTTCAATACCAAAAAATACAACAACAGTGAATAAACTTAATGCACAAGTTACTAAAAATCCTATTAGTATTATCTTATCTTTTAATAATCTTTTTAAATCTGTTTTTAATAAATTAAGCATGTCTTAAGCCTCCCATTAATCTTAAATAATACTCTTCAATTCCTTCTTCATTAGATTTGATTGATATTATTTTAATGTTATTTTGAGCTAAACTTATTACTATTTTTTCAATATCATAGTCACCTAAAATAATCACATGATTGTTTATTACCTTTAACTCTGTATATCCAATATTATATAAAATATTAACACACTCATCAAGATTACTTACCTTTAACTCTAAACTCTTTTGACATTTATTTTCTAATTCTTCTTGGGTAACTTCTTCAATTAATCTTCCTTGATGGATAAAACCATATTTGGTTGCGACCTTACCAAGTTCACCTAGAATGTGACTAGAAATGATAAAAGTAATATTTTGTTCATGGTTTAGTTTTAATATTAATTCTCTAATTTCAACAATACCTTCAGGATCTAATCCATTCATTGGTTCATCTAAAATAATTAATTGAGGATTGCCAACAAGAGCCATTGCGATACCAAGTCTTTGACGCATACCTAAAGAAAAATTAACAACTTTCTTTTTTTCATTTATTACATTTTCAAGACCAACTAAGCGTAATATTTTCTCAAGTCTATCTCCTAGTTTTATTCCTAAAATACATGCCTGCATTTCAAGATTAGTTTTAGCATCCATATTTAGATATAATGATGGTGACTCTACTATCGCAGAAATTGCTGATTTGACCGTGTTAATTTTACTATCATTATCTTCAACTCCAAACAAATAATAGCTACCACTTGTTTTCTGAATTAGTCCTGTAATTAATCTTATTACCGTGGTTTTTCCAGCACCATTTTCACCAACAAATCCATACACGTCACCTTTTTGAACATGCATATTAACATTATCAACAACAATTTTATCTTTATATTTTTTGGTTAAATTATTAGTCAAAATTATATTTTCCATAACTTCCTCCGGTTGTATTATTATACAACAACTTCATTAAAATGAATATGTTTATGCTTATTTTATTGCAAATTCAAAAAAAATGTGATAAAATATTTTAAGTAAAAAAATCAACATTCAATTTTACAATATATATATAAATCTAAAATGAAGGGGGGATAACTATGAACATTCATGAATCTGCTGAAGACTATTTAGAAAGAATATTAGTATTACAAAAAAAGAATCATAAAGTCATTTCCATTGACATTGCTAATTCAATGAATTATTCAAAACCTAGTATCTCTAGAGCTATGAAAAATTTAAAACAAGCAGGATACATCACAATTGATGAATCAGGTATTATTGAATTAACGGAAAAAGGTTATGCTATTGCAAGTCGAATTTATGAGCGTCATCTTCTACTTACTGAATATTTTATACGTCTAGGAGTTCCAGAAGATATTGCTAAAGCTGATGCTTGTAAGGTTGAACATGACTTATCCAATGAAACTTTTGAGGCAATTAAAAGACATATCAAAAATAGTTAAATTAGTATGCAAAGCTAAGTTCTAAATTAAAAGAACTTAGTCTTATATTTAAGAAAAAAACACCCAACACTTGGAATAGTTCCAAATAGTTGGATGTTTTTATTTACATTATTTTACTTCATTGAATGAATCATCAATCAATAATTGCATACGTGCTTTAATTTGTTCACCGTTTGATGCCCATGTAGTTTCTGCAAGTTTTGCTTGACAAGCTTCTAAAATTGCATTAACAACTTTAGCTTCAGTAACACCATTAATTGAAAGGATGTTAGTAATAGCAGGTATGTAGTAAGTAGTAATACCAGTCTTCATACTGCTTGATACAGAAGAATTATCATTTAGATATTTTTCATAATCAGCAAGAGTTGGCTTATAAACTTTACCTGTAATATACGTGTGGTCAACAACTTTAGTAACACTTACTTTATATGCAACGTTAGGAGTTTTGTTTTCATCAGTAGTATTATTAATGAAGAAAACACCTGATGTTAAATCACTAGCCGTTACATAATGAACTGTATCAACTGAATCTTCAGTAGTAGTGTAACGATATCCTGGATCTAATGATTTACCAGTAATCTTTTGTTCATCAATGTTATAACCTTTTTTCCATAGAGCTTGTAACTCATTCTTTAATGTTTCATTAATTGAAGAAGAGTTTGTATAGTTAGTTGATGAGATTGTAGTTACTTTTAATCCTAATGCTTTATATTCACCCCATACAGCATGAGAAGTAGAAGCAAGTTTGTATTCAGTAACTATTTCACTTAATGAAGTTTCTAAAGTTTTATTTAATACTTTATTTTCTGTTTGTTTAGTTTGAGCAGCTGCATAAATCTTATTTAATAATTCTTCAGATTTAGGGTCAGTATCAACACCTTCAGCATAGTGGTCAGCGATACCATCTTCATCAGCATCACGGAATACATATACACCGATTACTGAAACACTAAAGAATTCCTTAAAAATCTTTTCCATTTCTGCTTGAACAGCATCATCAGCTGTTACTTCTTCATCTTTACCAGTTTCATCATTATGAACAGTTTTCTTATTAGTCCACATTGTTTTACCTAAAATATCTTTAGCAGCATCAACTAAACTTGAATCCATACTTGTCATAATTTCAAGTTCGCTGTTAACGCCTAGATAATCATGGATAAAATGTTCCCAACCATATGATGCAGGATAACCGCTAGATGCGTATTTACCTTCTTCAAAAGCAGTTTTAAATTGTTGAACGTCTGCTTTATAATATTCATCATATTTATTTTGATCTAAAATTTTACCAGTTTCATAATCAACTACATTGTTGTATTCTCTGTTTGATAATAATACATGTTGTTGTAATAATGATAATGAAATAGCAGGACCATATTGGTTGATAAGTTTAGTGTATAATTCATCAGCAGTGATAACTACTTCTTTACCATTTAAAGTGAAACTTGCAACGTTTGATGCACTTTCTTCAGTTGTAGTAGCGAATGCAGGATAATCAGTGATATTTAAATTTGAGAATGCTGCCTTATATTCCGAAACATACTTAGTTTCTAAACCTTCATCATAAATTTTAAGTTTCATATCCATGTATTTTTCACCAAAGATTTTGTCGATGTAGTATTCATTAATTGTATTTTCAACTAAACCATGAATAATGTCATCTTTTGAATAATCTTCATATGAGGTAATTCCAGAAGCATCTTCAGAAAGTTTAAGCATTACATAATAACGACTACCATAAGTAAGTGGAGCATGTGTATAAGATTTATTCATATTAGTTTTTTCAGTATTTAATACTTCTAATTTATATGCTTTTGAATAGATAGTACCTGAAATCTTATTTAAATCTTTTGCTGTGTAGAATCTTGATACATAATCTTTACCATAAACAGCTTTGTAAAGTTTTTCAAATACTGCTCTTAAAGATTCTGGAGTTGCATCTTGACCATCAATTTTCCAAGTTCCATTTAGGTTTTTAATGTCAATATTTAAATTGCTCATTTCTTGAAGTGCTTGATATTCAGAATCAAAAGTAATAATAATTGCTTCGACTTTTGGACGATTATATGTTTCATAATAATTCTTCATATCAGCTTCTGAGAAATATGGATCTTTATTTTCCTCGTTATTATTATAGTCTTCAACAAACTTTTTGAATTGTTTTACTACATAATTCATTGTTTGATAAGAAAGTTTATAATATGCACGATATTCAGCTTCTGTAAAGAAACCACTTGCACGCATTTTTTCTTCAAATGTTTCTAATGCTTCTTTTTGTTCTTCAGCTGTTAAATTTGCTTTATTTGATTTTTCTGAATCATTTTCATCAGCACCATAAATGATGATTTCTAAATTCTTTTCAAAATCTTCATCGCTATAGTGTGAATCATAAGTTTCATTTTCAACAATTTTTTCATTAATTAAATCCTTTAATGCATCTAATCCATAATTTTGAACTAAACGATCATATACAGCTTTCTTAGTAACTTTGTGACTACCAATTGTCATAAATGTTCCTTCAGGATCACTAATAGTAGGACTTACTGAAGGGTATGTTTTTGTGCTACTTGGTTTACAACTTATTACTGTAAATACACATGCGATAACTAATAAACAAGGAAGGATACGTGTTAATAATAATTTAATTCTTTTCATTTTGTTCGCCTCCTTAATCCTCTAAATCTTTTTTGCTGACTTCAATGATAATGTCTAATAATCTATTAAATTCAGCTTGGTTGTTAGCTTTAATATTTGCCTTATTTGCTTCTAGGTAATCAATTAAATCTTTTGATAATACTTTATCACCAGCAACTTCACTAACAGCTGGAGTGTACCACGCAGTAATGCGTTTAGTTACAGCTTCATCCATCTTATAATCACTAGTGTATTCGATACCTTTTTCTTTTAAAGCTTTAACAGCTTCATCATAAAGTTTAATCTTATAATCAACAGCTGAATTAGCATATTTGCTTGCTTGTTGAACAAGATTATAAGTAATGATTTCATCAAATGTAGGAAGTTCAGTATTGTCACCAATATTTAATGCATAAATTAAATGGAAACCATACATTGTTTCAACTGGATCAGAAGCATATGCAACATCGAAAACGCCTTCTTCGCCGTTAGCTTTAACTTCTTTATACATCTTTTCTAATTCATCTAAGAATTCTTCAACTAGAGAAGAACTATTATTATAATCAGCTGCATTCTCAAGTTTTAATACTAAACCAGCTCTCTTGAATTTTGCGAAATAATTGTGGTTGTAGATGGTGCTATCAGCTGTAGCTGGGCCATCATCTACTAAATCAGCTTCATTATAAACTGTTCTGATTTCTTCAAGTTTATCATAAACAGAACTCTTTGCTGCTTGTGGTAATAAAACTTTTACTAATTCGATTAATTCTTTTGCAAGTTCTTTTTGTCCATCTGTCCAAGTAGTTGTTACGAAAGTATTTGCATCTTTATCTTTATTTGATTGTTGATCCATTGTACCATCATAGTTTGTATCGATACCAACAATTAGGTTAACTACATTTAAGCCATACCATTCATCATAAGCTTTTTTCATTGCCTTGTAAACATCTGTGTTTTCCCAATTAGCTTCTTCACCTGCTTTAGCATCTGAATAAAAAGTTTCTTTATACGCTTTCAATGCCTCACTATAAACAGAACCACCAAAGTTAGAGTTAGTTAATAATTCTTCATCGGAAAATGCACCAAAATAATCCTTCTTAAAGTTAGACCATCCATATGATGCAGGGAAATTAGGGATGAATCCATAGTATGATAAGTATGAATATGTAAAGTAACCAATTTCAAAATTCTTACGGAAGTTTCCAATTTCAGTCTTTAATAATTCACGATAACTATCTTTGTCCATAACTTCACCAGTATAAGGATTATAAATAGTATTGAATTTTTCATTAGAAATTAAACGATATTGACTAATTAAATCAACAGAAATTGAAACACCATATTTATCTGATAATTCTTCATATAATGTATCAGCTGTAATAGTTTGTTCTTTGCCATCAACTGTAAATCTAGCTACTACACTTTCTTCTTTTTTCTTAGAATCTTCATATTTATCATAGTCAGTAAGTTTTAATGTAGTTTCGAAGAAATAAGTATATTGATAATCATAAACTGCTTCAATATAACAATCATAAATTTTTAAACCAGCATCATGACGTCTTTGATAAATCATTCTGTTAATGTTGTTATCGTTAGATGAGAATAATTCTTCAACTTTCTTTTCTTCTATTTCAGCTTTAACATCTGATAGGTTATCACCAACAGTTTGTTTAAACTTGATCATTAAGAAATAGTAATTACCACATGAGATTGGTTTAATAGTATATGATTTATAGAAATCATCAGCACTATCTTCAATCTTTAAGTATGTAGAATCTTGTTTCATATATGTAGAAAGAGTACTATTAATTTCTTTTAATTTAGCTGTTGTCCATACATAGTCAACATCTTGTTCTTTTAGTACATCTACATCAAATTCCATAAATGGTTCAACAGGGGCTACAGTCCATACTACTTCGCTTTCTTTTTCTTCGGTCTTTTTAACTTTTAATTCATATGAAACAGTCTTAGTGTTGTTTTCAGTAAATGTGATTTTAGCATTTAATGTTACTGTGGTATCACTTTCAGGAGATGTATAAGTAACTTTACCATCTTCACCGATTGTTAAACATGTTGTTTCTTCAGCAAAACTCCATTCAATTGTAGCTTTTTCATAACCTGCAACTTCAACTTCTAATGGAAGTATAAAGTCACCTTTAACGTCTTTTTTATTAATATCAGAAGCAAGAGTGATTGCACTAATAACTTTAGAAAGAGTCTTAGTATAACTAATCTTTTCAGCATATACCGTAGGATCAATTTCTCTACCTTGACCTTTATAAACTTCATTATACATATTAATAAATGCTTTATAAACTTCAGCAGGTGTTAAATAATCATCATCAGTTAATTTAGCACTATTGTAATCATATGAAGATTTAACCCAACCCTTTTCAGAAAGAACTGATGAATTAGTGTTAATTCCAGCTCTATTCATAGCTTTTAATGCGGCTGCTTCACTTGTAAACGGAATAAAGAATCCATATACAGTTCCTGAATAATTATCTTTGAAATATGTTTCCATATCTTCATCTTTAAAGATATCAGAATAAATGTGTTTGTCACCATCATCTTTAGCATCTTTCTTTAGTTTGTCAACATATGCTGTTTTAGCCCATTCGCGGCGAGCATATTGTAATTTGTAGTACTTACGTAATACTTCCCAAACTTTAGAATCAGTTGCATAAGGGTCATCATTGACATCTTCTTTTTTGAGTAAATTGTTCATTAATAATGAATCAATAATCTTTTCAAAATCTTCTTTGTTAGCATCTTTAATTGCTTGTTTGTCTTCATCAGCATTTAATGATTTAGATGTAAATACATTTTCAATAATATATTTATCTAAGTCTTCTTGTTTAACTGCTTCCATATCCTTAGCATATAATTGATTATCAACTAATCTAAGTAATTCAGACATACCATATTGTTGTTTCATATAAGTATATAAACGTTCTTTTGAAACCTTTAAATCACCCATTTCAATGTATGTTTCATCTGAGTTTTTAAGTTGTGGAGTTTTGTTGCCACAATTTTTAACAGACATAACAATGATTGCGATAACAGCAATAAGCAATAATGCGATTGCGACAGGAATGGTACGTTTAATCACGTCTTTACCAGTCATTGGTTTTTCATTCATGTTATTTCTCTCCTTTTTTCTTTATTTGGCTTTTTACACTATTAGCCATTATAACAATATTATGATATCATTTTTTCAAAAAAATTACAACTAAAAAGTTAGCGAAAAACTACCATTTTAGTGTTTTTTTACTTATATTTTTTTCTAATGTGAAATTAATGTGAAATCATACTTTTTGGGCGTTTGTAATAATCAATTATTTTTATCGTTCGTATTATGTATTAGACCTATCCTTAAGTTATTATAAATAGTTGAAAGGAGGAAGGATTATGAATACTGGTCGTCAAGAATATGGCTATGCTTTTATCCTAGTATTATTTATTTTATTAGTTATCATCGGCGCTTGCTGGGCATTCTAGAAAAAAAGAAGTTCATTTGAACTTCTTTTAATTTCAATGATGTAAATAGTTCTATCGATATCACTAAAATTATTTACAGAGCCTTTATTTCTTCCCATTTAGCATATAGATATGTTTTTACTATAACTGAATATTTTTTTGTTTTACCATCTTCTTCATTTATTTCTATATATTCTGAATATTTTGTTACTTCATCATTTTCAAAATCCCATTCATTTATGCATTCTGGTTCTGTGTACCATCCTTTAAATGTATATCCTTTTCTTGTTGGATCTTGTGGTTTTATTAAACTACCTAATGTTGAATCTAAATCATAAAAGTCTCTACCAGTTGTTTCATAATTTAGTTTATAGACTACATTGGCTTCTTTATATAAACTATTATTTTTGATTTCTTCACCATCATTTAAAAGATTACAAAGTATTAAAATGTTACGTTCACCACTACCACTAAAAGTTTCAAAACCATTTGATTGCTTATCAATTTCAGGCAATGGATCTTTTCCAACATATATTATTTTTTTTAAATTTGGACAAAGAGTGAATTGATATTTGTTATTAAAGTAAACTATTGATTCTAAATATACACGTTCTAAGACATCACTTATAAAAGTATTTTGAGTTTGTGTATTAGTAGAGTTTGTATCATCTTTTTTTCCTATTTCGGTTACTCTATACCAATCTATATAAGTTGGGATTGTTAATTCTCTTTTTGCTTTTCCTTCTTCTGAAAGTATCATAATTACTGCTGTATCATCAGTTAAAAGATCATATCTGAAATCACCTGATAAACGTAAATCAACACAACTTGTAAGAGTAAATATTGTGATTATAATTAGTATTAAGCTTATTATTTTTTTCATATTTTTATTCTCTCCGTCGTTTGTTACTTGTTTTAGATATTTGGTCGATAAATTGTTTTTCGATTAATACTGCCAATTGGACCACTTGATTTGCCTTTTTCTGTTTTTACAATTTCAGTAGAGATGGCAGTCATTTTAGCATCTGCTAAATCCATAAAATGTAAAGCAAAGGCTTCTAATGTTCCTGGTTCTTTGGGACTACCATATTCTAATTCACCATGATGAGACGCAATTAGATGTGATAGTAGTTTTACTTCTTCAGTTTCTAATACCCCAAGTTCAGTGGCAGTTGAAGCTATCATTTGTAGGCCTATTACAATATGACCTAAAAGATTTCCATCTTCAGTGTATACTGTTCCATGGATTCCGCTTAATTCTTTAGTTTTACCGATATCATGAACAATCGTACCAGCATATAACAAATCTTTACTCATACCAGGGTATAACTCTAAATATGCGTCCGCAAGTCTTAACATTGTGTATGTATGGTAAGCAAGACCTGATGCATAGTTGTGATGCATTGACATCGCCGCAGGATATGTAAAATAAGCTTGGGCTACTTTACTTATAAGTTTTATTACCATTTCTTTAAGAATTCCATTTTCGATTTTTCCAATATATCGTTTAATTTCTGTTCTTAATGCTTCTTCGGTTACAGGAGCTGAACGATAAAATTCTTTTTTATCATATTCATCATCTTCAGGTTTTCTGATTTCTCTAACCACGAATTGAGCTTTTCCAGCATATTCGTTAATGTGAGCTTCAAAATAGTAGACTTCCCCTCTTGTTAAATTAACTTTTTCTACTAGGTTAGTATCCCAAACTCTCGCATCTATTATCGTATCACCATCTGATAAGCCAACACTATAATATGCACTTTTGTTAGGAGTATAACGTTGTTGTAAAGATTCTACTAAAGCGTAAAAATTTACATCTTCCCCAATTTTCATCGTATTAAATTTTCTTATCATATAATTCCCCTTTCTACTAAAACATTATACTTGGCATTGTTTGTGACAAGTGATTGTTTTACTTTTTCTTTAACTCTATTAGATATATCTATTTGTTCATTATGATCCATTGTATCGTAACCTTCAACCCCACGCATATATATATTATATAATTGTTTAAATTCATCCATATACATATTTTTTAATTTTTCTAGTTCAGCTGTTGATTCTGTCTCTACAGTATTATCTACTATTTTTGGTTCTTCTGCCTCTTCTTTTTGAGGGTTGTTAATACTATTATCCATCGCAAGTAGTCTTAATACTTCTTGTCTGATTAAGGCATTACTATTAGCAATTTCTCTATTGATTACTTTATTAACTAAAATATCCATAATCTCTGTTACTTTTGTTCCAGTTTTACCATCCATCATTTGAATTAATTCTTCTGGTGTAAACTTTAATTCTTTACGATTTCTAATTACTAAGCCATCATCAAGTTTTTTAATTAGTTTTGCTTGGTTTTTGTATTTTCTTTTAACCGTAACTAATACTTGATTAGCTGACATTAAAAGCGGAGCACCATATTTATAAACCATTACTGCATCAATTGGATGTTCTTCTAGCATTTGAGCAATTTGTATAATTTGTTCGTATCCATTAATTGTGTTTCGATCAAAACAAGTGTTTTGAGGAATACTGCCATACATATAATATAGTGCCGCAAATTTTTCGGTAATAGTTGTTTTCTTATACTTATAACCAATAAGCAATAACCATTTTTTATAAACAGCATCATAACGGAATAAATCTAAATCAGCCATTTCAAGAATAGCATTACGAGCATATTTACCATTTAGTATTTTAACTAAAGCTTCTGTTTTTTTATTTTCAGAGACATCAGCTAGATATTTACGTGATGCTTTCATTGCATTTGCAGTCTTAAATTCTATTTTAAAATTGTATCTAGATACTAGTTCAAAACCACGATATACTCGTAGAGGATCTTCTCTAAATCTTTTTTTACCTTTGCCAATTACTCTAATTATTCTTTTTCTTAAATCTTTTTGGCCTTTAATGATATCAACTACATTATAATTTGTTGTTAGAGCTAAAGCATTAATTGTATAATCTCTTCTTAAAACATCATCTGTTAGCTTTTTGGAATAGTGAATGTCTTTAGTCTTTCTTGTAATTACAAGATTTTCTTCTCTAAAAGTTGTTATTTGATAAGTTCTTCCATTTTCTTTTAATTCAACACAACCAAGTTCTGAGAATCTTCCATCCGCATCAGGAAATATTTCTAAAATTTCTTTGGGAGTTGCGGTTGTAGCAATATCAATATCTTTAAATGGTTCATTTAATAGATAGTCTCTAACAGCACCACCAACGATATAGGCTTCATACATTTTTTCACTAAGTCTTGTTACGATTTCCATACCACGCATAAAGTATTCATATAAATTAATGTCATAGTTTTTTAATTTTGTTAAATATTGGTTTTTAGGTGCCATGTTAAATTCTTCCTTTCTAAATATTAAATCTAAACAACATTATATCGCCATCTTGTACGACATAATCTTTGCCTTCTAATCGTACTTTACCAGCTTCTTTTACTTTTTGTGGTGTTCCATATGTTATCAAATCATCATATGAGTAAGTTTCAGCTTTAATAAAGCCTTTCTCAAAATCACTATGAATAACACCAGCACATTCAGGTGCTTTCATTCCTCTTTTAAAAGTCCAAGCACGACATTCTTTTTCACCAGCTGTAAAGAATGTGCACAAACCTAAAAGACTATAAGCTTCTAAAATTAAGTTTTCTAGTCCGCTTTTTTTAAGGCCTAAATCTTCTAAAAACATTTCTTTATCTTCTTTTGACAAAGTACTTAGTTCTTCTTCTATTTTGGCACTTACAACCACAACTTTAGAGTTAGTATGCGATGCGTATTCTCTAACTTTTTCAACATAAGCATTGCCTGTAACAATGTCATCTTCTGATACATTCGCAACATATAGCATTGGTTTCATAGTTAAAAATTGATAATTTTTAATGAATAATTTTTCTTCATCTGTTAAGGGAATAAGCCTTGCGGGTACATTATTTAAAAAACCTTCTTGTAATCTTTTTAAAATATCATATTCTTTAACGGATTCTTTATCAACTTTCATCATTGCCTTTTTTTCGATTTTAGGAATTCTTTTTTCTACTACTTCAAGATCAGCTAAAATTAATTCCAAATTAACGGTCTCAATATCATCGATTGGATCTACTTTACCAGATACATGGATGATTGTACTGCTATCAAAACAACGTACTACTTGACATATTGCGTCAACATCACGAATATGTGATAAAAATTGATTGCCTAATCCTTCACCATGACTCGCTCCCTTTACAAGGCCTGCAATATCTGTAAATGAAAATGAAGTTGGAACAATACTTCTAGGTTTAACGATTTCGACAATTTTATCTAATCTTTCATCATGTACTTCTACTACTCCAACATTTGGTTCAATTGTTGCGAAAGGAAAATTCGCAGCGTAAGCTCCTGCTTTTGTGATTGCATTGAAAAGAGTTGACTTTCCAACATTTGGTAAACCGACAATTCCGGCTGTTAAACTCATATATAAGTGCCTCCTAAATAATAAATATAATTGTTATTAATATAATTCTAAGTATAACGTTAACTCCAATACTACGATTAGTATACATATAGATCGCACTTAAAGTAACGTTAAGTAATGTCATCATTATTACAGTTTCAAGTGACATTATCCAAATAAAATCTAAAAATGTGCTAATAAGGGTTGCTGCCACGATTATTGCTTTATCACCTAACAATGTTTCATCATCAAGCATATCAATAACACGTTTTCTTAGTATTATTTCTTCACATATTGAAACTAAAATCATTGAAAAATATAATCCCCAAATATTAATACCACCACCATTTGGAAGATAGCGTTCGCTACCACTTAAATAATTAGTCATATATGATGGAATTAATTTAGTATATGGTGTAAGTTTTGACATAACAATTATGATAGCCCCAACTAAAACGCCGACAATGATTGATCCTAGAAGTTGTTGAAGATTGCCATTAAAAAACATTTTTTTAAGTTCTTTATTGTAAAGAATAATTAAAACTAAAAATAATGATGCACTAGTAATCAAAATGCTATTAGCACTAGATATTGTTTTAATCCATTCCCAATGATAACTCGTTGTTTTTGTGAAAATCAAGGTAAAAGTTACTGTAAAAACACCAGTACCCAAAAAAGCAATTGATAGAAACAAAATTAATGCAAGTTTAAATTTTGCCATACTGTCTAAATCCTTGTTTTTTTCTTTCATTACTTTTGCCATTTCTTCGCTGTGTTCACCACAGTGAGTACAATATTCTTCATTAGGTTGTAAAACTTTAAAGCAATTTTTGCATCTAATTTTCACTATTATCACCCTCACTTATTTTTTCTATAATCTTTCTTATTATAGCATAGATATATATTTTTTGCAATGTTAAGACTAAAATTAATTTTATTATGTGTTTATGTAGTTTTATTTTTGCTTAAATGATATAATAATTATGGTGATAAAATATGGAAAAATATGTACAAATAATTATTCTTTCTACTACATATACTACTGATAATAGTAATATATTAGTTATTAATGAACCGGTTACGCTTGTTGATGAAAATCATCTTCTTGTAAATAACATTAGTTATACATTTGATTATTTAATTTTTACAAACCCCGTTCAAATTATTAATTTTAATGAAACTAGTATTATGCATGAAAATAAAATCCCGATTACTAATTGCTTTTATCAAACTACTTATGAGAATGTTTATTACCCATTTGGTGAAAATATTGATGAAGCATTAAGTAATATTTTTGAAAATAATTAGACAAATATTTCCACTTGATAGTTGGGAATATTTTCTTTTTATTAGTAAATCATATATATAGAAGGTTGATGATATGGAAACTAATAAAAAGAAAAGAATAATTTTTAGGACACTTAAAATAATTTTAATGGTTAGTACAATCTCTTTTATCGGTATTGTTATTGCTTTTTGTATTATTACTTATAACTTAAATTACACTATGCCTCAAATAACTAATATCGAATTATATGATAGTAACAACAATAAATATTTAAGCTACAGCAATAATAAAAAACAATCATATATAAAACTAGATAAAGTATCACCATATTTGATTAAAGCCTTTATCTCTATTGAAGATAAGAGATTTTATGATCATCATGGTGTTGATATTATTAGAATAGGTGGAGCTTTAATTTCCAATCTTAAGAATAATGGAATAACTGAAGGGGGTTCTACCATCACTCAACAATATGTTAAAACATTATTTTTGAATAGTGAACAAACCTGGAAAAGAAAAATTAATGAAGCAATGATTGCGGTGAAATTTGAAAGCATTTATAGTAAAGATGAAATATTAGAAGGCTATCTCAATGCCATTTATTTTGATCATGGTATTTATGGAGTCGAAGATGCAAGTCTTTATTATTTCGGCAAGCATGCAAATGAAATCACATTAAAAGAAGCTTGTATGATTGCTTCAATTCCAAAAGGTCCTACTATTTATTCACCAATTAAAAATCCTGAAAATAATAATAGTAGAACTAATTTAATTTTAAAAGAAATGCTTAATGATAAAGTAATTACAAGTGATGAGTATGATAATGCGATAAAAGAAAGTCCTAAAGTCGTTGGTATAAATTTAAATAATGAAGCTTTAAATGCCCCATATTTTCAAGACTTAGTCATTAAAGAATTAAGCAATTTCCCCGATATGCTAAAAGTTGCTTATAAAGGATTAAAGATCTACACAACGCTTGATAGTGAACTTTATCAAGAAATGGTGAGAAGCATAAACTATCGCATTCCCGATACGGATATCGAAGTCGCAATGTATGCAATGGATCCAACAAATGGTCATGTTCTTTCCGTTGTGGGTGGTAAAAACTATGAAAAAAGTTCATATAATCGGGCCACTAGTAGTGTTCGCCAGCCTGGATCTAGTATCAAGCCTTTTCTTTATTTAAGCGCAATAGAAAATGGATTTACTCCTGCTACAACATTTAAGAGTGAACCAACCACTTTCTATTATAATGGTAAAGCCTACGCTCCTACTAATTATGCTAATATATACGCTGATACTGATGTTTCAATGCTATACGCTATTGCGACTAGCGATAATATATATGCTGTAAAGACTCATTTATTTTTAGGACCAGATGTTTTAGCTAATACTTTAACAAGATTTGGATTTTCAGGCAACATTCCTAAAGACTTACCATCACTTGCTCTTGGAACTAAAGAAGTAAGTGTGAAAGAACTAACCGAAGGCTATGCTATCCTTGCCAACCTTGGTGTAAAAGTTTCCCCTACAATTATTACAAAAATTACATCATTTGATGATGAAGTGTTATATGAGACACCATCCAAAAAAACTGTGCTCGCAAATCAAAGTGATGTATATCTTTTAAATGAAACGATGACTTCTATTTTTGACCGTAATCTAACTTACAACATTAGACCAACAGGAGTTGTTATTTCAAGCTTATTGTCTCATAAATATGCTGGTAAAAGTGGTTCAACTGATACTGACAATTGGATGGTAGGATATAATCCAAATATTGTCCTAAGCATTTGGACAGGTTATGATGATAACCGTGAAATTACAATGTCCAAAGATTTAAGATTTGGCAAATATATTTGGGCTGATGTAATTGAAAGTTATACGCGAAAAAAGCCAAACACATGGTACGAAACACCCGATGATGTGATTGGCATTGAATTAAATCCTATGACTGGTTTTTACTCTAGTTTTACCGAATATAATAAGCCAGTATACTTTAAGAAAAATAATATTCCATGGTATATTCAAATGTTATATTCTAACTAACTATATAACGTTCAAAGGGGCTGTTAAATAACCTATAAATTAGGTTACAGCCCTTTTTTACTATTCAAAAA
>UQAI01000014.1 GCA_900538885.1 uncultured Mollicutes bacterium | reverse complement strand
GTTTGTAAATATCATATGTTAATTTCTTTGAATATATCATATGTTAATCAGAAAATGTCTGTCATTTTAAGTATATTTTTTGACAAAAAGTTTAAATAGTGCTATAATAGGTTGTAAATTTTAAAAAAGGAGATTTATATTTATTGCATTTTGTAAAAATTGTGGAACACAATTAGATGACAGTTACAAAGTATGTCCTAACTGTGGTCAACCTGTTGCTGCACAACCTGTAGCACAACCTCAAGCTGCAGCTCCTGCTACAGTTGAAGAACCAAAAGGACCTTGGAAAGTTTTCGCAATCTTAGGTTTAATCTTTGGTATTATTGGTTTAGTATTAAGCTGGGCTTCATTTGGTGGCCTTACTATATCAGTTGTTGCTTTAGTTTTCTCAATTTTAGGTTTAAAATCTAAAGCAAAACATGGTATGGCTGTTGCTGGTTTAGTATTATCAATTATCGCATTAGCATTATCTACAATTTTAGTTATTGCTTGTACATTATGTGCAGCAGGTGCTGCTGGCGCAACTAAATGTGCATCTGATGCAATTAAAACTGTTGCTGCAATCGTTCGTTTCTAATTGAAAAATTAAAATGAATTGAGATTAAGAATTAACCTTTTGGTTAGTTCTTTTTTCTAGTTTATATGCTAATAAATCTCAAAAAAAATTGTTAAAAATTATAAATGCAAAAAATGAAATAAAAAAATATTTTATGTTATAATCATATGGAAAAAGCGAGAAAAAGGCATTTGTTTCTCGTCTTTGTTTTTTATAAAATAAAATATTTGTTGTTTGGGAGGTATCATTATGTTAAGTGTTAAAAAAAGAGATGGAAAAATTGTAGAGTTTGACATCCATAAAATAGAAAATGCGATTGCTAAAGCATTTGAAGCTGTTAATAAAAGTTATAGTAAAGATATTATTGAACTACTTGCTTTACGCGTTACAGCTGACTTTAATAGTAAAGCTGTTAAAAATGTGATTTCAGTTGAAGATATACAAGATAGTGTTGAAGTAGTTTTAATTCAAGCAAGTTATGCAGATGTTGCGAAAGCGTACATTCTTTATCGTAAACAACATGAAAAAATGCGTAATATTAAATCAACTATTCTTGATTATAAAGATGTTGTTAATAATTATCTAAAAGTTAATGACTGGCGTGTTAAAGAAAACTCAACAGTTACTTATTCTGTAGGTGGATTAATTCTATCTAATTCTGGTGCGATTACAGCTAATTACTGGTTATCAGAAATTTATGATAGTGAAATTGGTGAAGCTCATCGTAATGCGGATATCCACATTCATGACTTGTCAATGCTTACTGGATATTGTGCTGGTTGGTCACTTAAACAATTGATTAAAGAAGGATTAGGCGGAGTACCTGGTAAAATTACTTCATCACCTGCTGCCCACCTTTCAACTTTATGTAATCAAATGACTAACTTTTTAGGTATTATGCAAAATGAATGGGCTGGTGCTCAAGCTTTCTCATCATTTGATACTTATCTTGCTCCATTTGTTAAAAAAGATAACTTATCATATAAAGAAGTAAAACAATGTATTCAATCATTTATTTATGGTGTAAATACTCCAAGTAGATGGGGAACACAAGCTCCATTTACTAATATTACATTAGACTGGACAGTTCCTAACGATTTAGCAGAATTAAATGCAATTGTTGGTGGTGTTGAACAAGATTTTAAATATAAAGATTGCGTGAAAGAAATGGCAATGGTTAACAAAGCTTTCATTGAAATAATGATTGAAGGTGATGCTAATGGTCGTGGTTTCCAATATCCAATTCCTACATATTCAATTACTCGTGATTTTGATTGGTCACCTACTGAAAATAATCGTTTATTATTTGAAATGACTGCAAAATATGGTACTCCATATTTCTCTAATTACATTAATAGTGATATGGAACCAAGTGATGTACGTAGTATGTGTTGTCGTCTTCGTCTTGATTTACGTGAATTAAGAAAGAAATCAGGTGGATTCTTTGGTAGTGGTGAAAGCACAGGCTCTGTCGGTGTTGTAACTATCAATATGCCAAGAATTGCATATTTATCTAAAACAGAAGAAGAATTTTTTGAACGTCTATCAAAGATGATGGATATCGCCGCAAGATCTCTTAAAATTAAGAGAAATGTTATTACTAAGTTATTAAATGAAGGTTTATACCCTTATACTAAGAGATATTTAGGAACTTTTGAAAACCATTTCTCAACAATTGGTCTTGTTGGTATGAATGAAGCATGCTTAAATGCTAAATGGATTGGCACTGATTTAACTCATAAAGAAGCTCAAGAATTTACTAAAAAGACATTAAACTTTATGCGAGATAAATTATCTGATTATCAAGAAGAATATGGTGATTTATATAACTTAGAAGCGACTCCAGCTGAATCTACATCATATCGTCTTGCTAAACACGACCGTAAACAGTTCCCTAACATTATTACCGCAAGCGAAAAGGGAAATACACCGTATTATACTAATAGTTCTCACTTACCAGTTGGTTATACTGAAGATGTTTTTAGTGCTCTTGATATTCAAGATGATCTTCAAACTTTATATACATCAGGTACAGTTTTCCATGTCTTTTTAGGACAAAAACTTCCTTCTTGGGAGGCAAGTGCTAAGTTAGTTAGAAAGATTGCTGAAAATTATCGTTTACCTTATTATACATTATCACCAACATACTCAGTTTGTCAAAATCATGGTTATATAGCAGGTGAAGTATATAAGTGCCCTGAATGTGGAAGAAAGACTGAAGTATATAGCCGTATTACTGGATATTATCGTCCTGTTCAAAATTGGAATGATGGTAAGGCTGAAGAATTTAGAAATCGTAAAACATATGATATTGCACATTCTCATTTAACTCATCATATAAATTATGAACATGACAATGCTGAATGTATCCATGAAGTAAAACAAAATAATGATATTTTACTATTTACAACTAAGACTTGTCCAAATTGTAAAATGGCAAAAATGTTATTAGATAAAGCTGGTATTAAGTATATTCCAATTGATGCTGAAGAAAATAAAGAAATGACTTTATCATATAATATTCGTAAAGCACCAACTATGCTTGTTCCAAAAGATGACAACTATGAAGTGTTAGACAATGTAAGTTTAATCAAGAAATTTGTGGAAGAATATGGAAAATAAAATATACGATATAATTATTGTAGGAGCAGGTCCTGCCGGAATGACAGCTGCTCTTTACGCTAAAAGAAGTAATAAAACTGTCTTAATACTTGAAAAAGAAGCAATTGGTGGCCAAATATCACTAGCTCCAAAAGTTGAAAACTTTCCAACCATAAAGTCTATTACAGGTGCTGAACTTTCAGATATGATGTTTGAACAAGTGATGGATATGGGTGTTGAATTTGAGCTTGAAAAAGTTGAACAGATTGAAAAAGTGAATAACGAATTTATTGTTACAACTGATTATAATACCCATAAAGCTCGTAGTGTTATCATCGCAACAGGAGCAAAACACAAGATGATAGGATTAAAAAATGAAGAAGATTTCCTTGGTAAAGGTTTGTCATACTGTGCAACATGTGATGGATCATTCTTTAAAGGAGAAGATGTTGCGGTAATTGGTGATGGTAATTCCGCATTACAGTATGCTCTTCAATTAAGTGATATTTGTCAAAAAGTTTATGTTTGTACTTTATTTGATAAATTCTTTGGTGATAGTGTACTTGTTGAAAGATTACATCAAAAGTCCAATATAACAGTTATTCCTAATATATCACTTGTAGATATTAAAGGTAGTGAAAATATTGATGAATTAGTGTTCGAAAATATGTTAGATAAATCTATATTTACGCTACCAGTTAAAGGATGCTTTATTGCGATTGGTCAAAATCCTGATAATGATATAATAAAAAACCTTGTTGAAATCAACAAGGCAGGATATGCGGTGGTAGATGAAACAACTACAACTAAGACACCAGGATTATTTGTGGCTGGTGATTGTAGGACTAAACAAGTTAGACAAGCAACCACAGCTGTTTCTGATGGTGCTGTTGCAGCGATGCAAGCGGTTGGATATTTAAATCAATAACCACGCAAATTTACATTATTAATATAGTTTTTTAGAAAGCTCTGGTATTCTAGAGCTTTTTCTTTTGGTACTTCGTGGAGTCCTCTTTTAATACAAGTATCACGATCAACAAAGTGCTGAAGGTATAATTTATTAGCACCTTTTAAGAATAATGCAAGTTCTTTTATTGCATCATCATTATGGTATTCTTTTACTAAGGTTGTTCTAAATTCAAAATCTAAATTGCTTTCTACTAGTATTTTCATAGATTCTTTTATATTATCCAAAGAGTATTCGTTAAGTCCGATAGTCATACTATATTTAAGTGGGGCATTTTTAATGTCCATTGCTACATAATCAATTAAACCTTCACCAATTAAAGCTTTCAACATTTTAGGGTTAGTACCATTAGTATCAAGTTTGATCTTTAACCCCGTCTTTTTAATTTTCCTTAGTTTTTCAGGTAAATCACTCATGAGGGTTGGTTCGCCACCAGTGATACAAACACCATCAAGTACATTTTTTCTTTTTTCTAAATAGTTTATAATTTCGTTAAAATCAAGAGGAGCATCAACATTACTAAAAACTAGAGGAGAATTGTGACAAAAAGGACATCTAAAGTTACAGTTATTGGTAAACAAAGTACAAACTACATAACCTTCATAGTCAACAAGCGAAACTTTTTCCATTCCATAAAAATCAGTTTTCATTTTCATCACCTATTAATTTAATTATTTCTGTTTTTAAAGTTTCAATAATTTCATCTTCTTGAAGCTTTTTGATTATTTTTCCTCTTTTGAAAAGTACTGCTGAATTTTTTCCCCCTGCAATTCCAATGTCTGCTTCCTTGGCTTCACCAGGGCCATTAACAACGCATCCCATAATGGCAACTTTTAAAGGTTTATGGATATCTTGAATAAATTTTTCAATTTCTTCTACAATTGGGGTTATATTATATTCGGTTCTACCACATGTAGGACAAACAATTAAGGTAGGTTTGGTATAAAGGTTAAACATCGATAAAATTTCTTTCGCAACTCCAATTTCTTTTATGGGATCACCATGAAGGGAAACTCTAATGGTACTACCAATACCTTTAGCTAGGATAGTTCCAAGTGTATAGCTAGATCTAATGGTTCCGCTTAAAAAAGTTCCTGATTCAGTTAAACCAATATGAATTGGATAGTTGTATCTTTTAGCTAGTTCTTCATTAATGATAATAGTATCGTTAATATTTGTTGCTTTTACGCTAAGGACTAAGTCATAAAAGTTAAAACTTTCCATAAGTTTAATAGCTTTATCCATACTTGCAAGCATTGCTTCTAGTTTTGGACCATGGTATTTATCTAAGAATTCTTGTTCAATAGAACCACTGTTAATTCCTATTCTAATAGGAATATTTTTTTCTTTACAAGCATCAACAATTAATTTAATTTTACTAGTATCTTTAATATTGCCGGGATTAATTCTAATCTTATCAACACCAGCAGTAATGGCAGCTAGGGCTAGGCGATAATCGAAGTGGATGTCCGCAACAATAGGAATCTTGATTTCCTTCTTAATTTCTTTAATGGCTTGAGCATCCTCTAAATCTGTAACCGCAACTCTTACGATTTCACATCCCGCTTTTTCAAGTTTGTTAATTTGTTCAATTGTTTTTTTAATATCCTTAGTTTTAGTGTTTGTCATTGATTGAATAACCACATGGTTAGTACCACCAATTAAAACATTACCAACTTTTATGGTTTTAGTCACTTTGTGCATAAAATCACCTCACTAATTAGTATAACATAAAATAAAAAAAAGAACCGATTAAAGGCTCTTATTTGCTTTTGGTTGTGGTCGCCTTCTTTGTCGCAGGAGTAGTAGTTCCTGTTGCGTTTTCAACAACTACAACTTTTTTCTTTTTAGTCTTTCTTTGTGGTGAACGAATATGACCACGACGTAAGAAATTATAAATAGTACTACGACTGGCTTCTACACCATATTGAGCTTGAACGATACGAGCGAATTCGCTAAAGTTAGTACCACGATATTCACGACGATATAACTTACAAACAAATGTGCTGATTTCAGTGTCATAAGTGTTATAAGGTTTATAGTTTTTGTTTTTGTGAATAACTCCTTCACGGCCTTCATCTAGAACTTGACGTTTTAAGTTTCTTACTTGACGAGTCGTAAGATCAAGCTTTTTTGCGGCCTGGGTACCATTGATTTCACCATTAATTAATTTGGTGATAACTCTTAATTTTTTACGTTCAATTTTAGAAAGTTTCTTTAGAGGTTTTTCTTCAACTAATGATACAGTTCCATCAGGGTTGATAACCTCAACCATCTTTTTTTCTTTAGTAGGCATAGGATAACCTTCCTTTCATCTTTATTAGTATACCATAATATGACATTATTTTCAACTGTTTTGATAGGAAATATTCATAAGTTAAAAGATAATAATAAAGAATGATAAGAAAATATATAAGTAATTTAAACCATAAAAAAATTAAAAAATGATATAATAATGAAGTGTAGGTGGTGATAAAATGACATATCATGATTTACAAATAATTGATGAAACTAACCATTATATTGTTGTAGTTAAACCAGTAGGGGTGTTATCACAGAAAGATATTACAAATGATGAAGATATGTTAACACTTATAAAAGCATATTTAGTTGATAAATACCAAAAAAAAGGAGATGCATACCTGGGACTTGTCCATCGTTTAGATCGAATGACTTCAGGTCTTATGGTATTTGCTAAAACCTCGAAAGGGGCAAGTAGACTCAGCGAAGAAATAAGAAATCATACCTTTATAAAAGAGTATATTACCCTTGTGGAAGGAAAAATTTGTGATAATGGTAGTTTAGTAGACTATTTAAATTTTGATGAAAAAAAATTAAAAGCTTACATTGATAATAAAAATGGTAAAGTTGCTCGTTTAAGTTATGAAGTATTAGCTTATGATGGTGATAATACTGTTTTAAGAATCAGACTAGAAACTGGAAGACACCACCAAATTAGAGTTCAAATGGCAAACTTTCATCATCCACTTGTTGGTGATAGTTTGTATGGAAGTAAAGTTACTAAAAATATTAAGTTACATGCATATAAACTTGCATTTTTAGATCCAGTAACAAAAGAACTAAAAGAATATATTAATTACCCAACGTGGTATGAAAGGAAGTAATAAAATGAATAAAGATAAAAATCGTCGTATATTTACCTCGGAATCTGTAACAGAAGGACATCCTGATAAAGTATGTGATCAAATTGCGGATGCAATTCTTGATGATTTACTTGCGAAAGATCCTAAATCTAAAGTTGCTTGTGAGGTTATCGCAACAACTGGTTTAGTTCTTGTTATGGGTGAGGTTACTACTCATAGTTATGTGGATGTACAAAAAATTGTGCGTTCAACTGTTGATAGAATTGGTTATAATCGTGGCAAGTTTGGTTTTGATGCGGAAAATCTTGCGATTCTTGTTGCCCTTGATGAACAATCTCCAGATATTGCTCAAGGTGTTGGTGACTGTGAAGGCGCTGGTGACCAAGGCATTATGTTTGGCTATGCATGTAGAGAAACGGAAGAATATATGCCACTTCCCATTACGCTTGCTCATAAATTAGCAAAAAAATTAACGGATGTTAGAAAAGAAAAATATCCAAAAGAACTTCGCCCTGATGGCAAAACTCAAGTATCAGTAGAGTACGATGAAGAGGGTAATGTTTTAAGAATTGATACAATCCTTGTATCAACTCAACATGATGAAGAGGTTAGTCTTGATTGGTTAAAGAAAATAATTAGAGAAGAAGTTATCAATCCAGTTGTTCCTGCTCATTTAATTGATGAAAATACAAAATTCTATGTTAATCCGACGGGAAGATTTGTCATTGGTGGACCTAAAGGTGATTCCGGACTTACTGGCCGTAAAATCATTGTTGACACATATGGTGGTTATGCTCCTCATGGCGGTGGTTCATTTAGCGGTAAAGATCCAACTAAAGTTGATAGAAGTGCAAGTTATGCGATAAGATGGGTTGCGAAAAATATGGTTGCAGCTGGATTTGCTGATAAACTTCAAATTCAAGTATCATATGGAATTGGCATGGCTGAACCTATTTCTATTTGTGTTGATACTTTTGGAACATCTAAATATAGTGATGAAGAATTAATAAATATTATTAAAAGACATTTTGATTTAACACCTAAAGGAATTATAGAAACGCTTGATTTAAGAAGACCAATTTATGCAAGCACTGCCGCATACGGTCACTTTGGACGAAGCGATTTAGATTTACCTTGGGAAAGACTAAATAAAGTAGAAGAATTAAAAAAGGAGTTACACTAATATGAAAATTTGTATTATTGGATCAGGTAGTACATATACACCTGAATTAATTGAAGGATTAATTAATAAAAGAGATTCACTTCCTGTTACGGAATTATATTTAATGGATATTGATGAAAGAAAATTAACAATTGTTGGTGGTTTATGTAAAAGAATGATTGAAGCCGCTAACCTTCCATGTAAAGTTGTTATGACAATGAATTATGAAGAAGCTTTACAAAATGCTGATTTTGTATTAGCTCAAATTAGAGTTGGTAAACTTCCAGCACGTGTTAAAGATGAAAAAATACCACTTAAGTATAATTTAATTGGTCAAGAAACATGTGGCATTGGTGGTATGTTTAAAGGACTAAGAACTATTCCTGCAATGTTAAAGATTGTTAAATTAATGGAAAAGTGCTGTCCTAATGCTTGGTTAATTAACTTTTCTAATCCATCTGGCATGATTGCTGAAGCATTATTAAATTATACTAATGTTAAAATGATGGGATTATGTAATGTTCCAATTAATATGATTGATGGAATTAAAAAACAAATGAATTTACCTAATGCGGAAGTTGAGTATATTGGCTTAAACCATTTTACTTATGTTACTAAAATTCTAGATAATGGTATTGATTATTTACAAGAAGCTATTAAACAAGGGGTTAACACTGAAGCAATGAAAAACATTCCTGCAAGTGGTTTTACTCCTGAGGAAATCGCCGCAATTGGAGCGATTCCATCATGTTACTTAGAATATTATTATTTTAAAGATAGTAAGCTTGCAAAACTTAAAGCATCACCTAAAACTAGAGGTGAAGTATGCATGGAATTAGAAGAACAATTACTAGAATTATATCAAAATAGTGCATTACATACTAAACCAGAACAATTATCTAAACGTGGTGGCGCAAGATATAGTGAAGTCGCAATATCATTAGTTGATTCAATTTGGAATGATAAAAACGACATTCAAGTTGTTAATATCTTAAATCATGGTGCTCTAGACTTCTTAGCAGATGATGATGCAATTGAAATTAGAGCATACATTGGTAAAGATGGTGCAAAACCTATTCCTGCCCATTTTGATAATGATCATATCAAAGAATATATTAAACAAGTAAAAGCATATGAAAAACATGCCGTTAAAGCCGCAATCTACGGTGACAGAAATGAAGCCTTACGTGCCCTTGTTATGAATCCACTAGTTGGTGATTTAAAGACTGCTGAAGCATGTTTTGACGAATTATATGAAGCTCATAAAGAATATTTACCACAATTTAATAAGGAATTAAATAAAGATGAAAAATAAATATTTAATTGGCGTTGATGGAGGAAACACTAAAACTGATTATTTACTATATGATACTTTTGGAAACTTTATTGATGGCATTAGAAGTGGAACTTGTAGTCATGAGGCTAAAGGACTTGGATTTGAAGGTGCCTACCGCGTAATGAAAGAAAATATTGAAACACTTCTATATCGTCACAATCTAAAAGTAGAAGATATCGCCGCTGCCGCATTCGGACTTGCTGGCGTTGATGTACCTTTTCAAAAAAGAGCGTTAGAAGAAATAGTTGAACGCATCGGTTTTACCAACTATGTAGTTTTAAATGATGGTTTTTTAGGCATTAAAGCCGCATCCCCTACAGGAGTTGGGGTGTGTTCTATAAATGGTACGGGAACAGTTAATGTTGGAATTGATAGTATTGGTAAATATTTTCAAGTAGGGGGAATTGGTTATGTTTCTGGTGATGAAGCAGGAGGATCATTCCTTGCTAGAAGAACTATTCAAACAGTTTTTAACGCATGCTTCAGACTTGGTGATGAAACATCCCTTGTTGAAGATGTTTTCAAAATGTATGAAATTAAATCTAAATATGAACTTCCAGATGCGATTTTACTAGGTAATGTTGATTCAACATATTTAATCAAAGCCTTATGTAAAAGAGCAAATGAAGGTGATAAAAAAGCTATTGAAATCTTAGAAGTAGCGGGATCTAATATGGCAAGATCGATTGCTGGTGTTATTAGTGAACTAAACATTGATGGAGTGATTTATGTTATTCAAGCAGGTTCAGTGTGGGCAAAAGCAACAAGCCCTAAAATGAATGATAAATTTAAAGAAGTCGTTAACAAACTAACAGACCGTAAATGTGAATTTATAATTCTTAAAGAACCACCAGTGATGGGCGCGATAATTTGGGCTTATGAACTTGCAAATCAAAAACTACCTGATGAATCAACCAAAAATAAAATAAGAGATAGTATTAATAACTATCAAGAAAATCTATAATTTAAGCACCATATCAATAAAATGATATGGTGTTTTCTAAAAAACAATAGTCAAGTAACGATTGACCCTTAAATAATTGAACTTTAATGAGTATTATAATATAATATTAGTAATCAGAGGAGGTTAGCATGAAAATATCAGAATTATTGAAAACATATCGAAAAACAAATAGCTTAACTCAATCTGATATCGCAAGACAACTTTTTGTATCTAAACAAGCAGTAAGTAGATGGGAAAATGATTTAAGTTTACCAGATATCACCATGTACCCCAAACTTTCAGAAATGTTAGGAGTTAGTGTTGATGAATTAATGGGAAAAGAAAAAACTGAAGAAAAGGAAAAACCTAAACAAGTAAATTACAAGAAGATTATTATAACGGTTATACTATATTTACTTCTTATAATTGAAATTATTATGTTTGTGCTTATTCAAAATGACAAAAAAACAAATTTAAGTCAAGAAGAAAAAAACTTGAAATTGGCCTCAACGACTTTAGATATGGAGTTTTCAGAAGTTACATTATATGAAGAAGTTGATTTTTCAAGTTGGAAAAAATTTAATGATATTAACTATCCTGTTAAAATGTATCACTTTATCTTTAAAGATGAGATAAAAACAGTAAGTAAAAAACTTACTAGAAATTTAAGTGATAACATTATTGTTACTGCTCCTAATTTTATCAGTAATTATTTTGATAGTTGTGATTATTTTTTCTATATTCATGATGAAAAAACTAATCTATGTACTTTATACTGCTTACAAATAAATAATAAAAGGTTGGTTGTGTTTAATTATTATGAGGAGGTACCGAATGAAAAAAATTATTAACCTAGTAATTGTGTTATGTCTACTACTAGTTATAGTTGGTTGTACAAGTAATGGAACAGAGAATACAGGGCGAGAAAATCCAAAAGATAATGTTATTGAAATAGATAAAACAAATAATAATAAAAACTATTATAATACATTTATTGACTTAAGTAGTTTTATTAGTAGACTAGAAAATTTAAATGGATTTACTGAAGAAGATAGTAAAAATTATGAAAGTAAAATTCCTACGGAATTAAAATCATTTTATGAAAATAAATTTTATATTTCTAAGTGCATTGCCCTTCCTTTATATGCTAACTCTAGCACTGAAACATTTACACAGTATGTTTTGGGCTTAATGATTGATAGACTAATTATAAGTAAAAACATCAAATTTGTTAAAAATTTATTTTCAAATAATTTAAGTGAATTGAATCATCAATTTACGTATAATATTGATATAAATTTAGATGATATCACATATAAATATGATTTATATGCAGATAATATCTATCAACAAATATCCTTTGGTATAGATAAAAATGCCAACATTTATTTATTCAATTATGAAAAAAGTGATATTGAAACCGATAAATATCTTATAACACAAGGTTATTTAATAAAGCCTTATGAAAACAATTTTAATGTAAAAAACATAATTACAGAAGCAGTTAATAATAACAAAATGGTTGATTATAATACAGCTATTACTTGTGGTAGAGATTTTAATATTTCTAGTAAATATATTACTTCAGTCGATAGCGCTAAAAGTATAGAGTATTATTGTCTTGGTGAAAATATTATTCTATCAAAAAATATCAAGACTGGTCAAAATCAACTTGCTTTAGTACACAATAACCAAATCATTAGAGTATGTGATGATGAAAACTTGTTTGAAAGTTTTATTAAAAGTTACTATAAATTAGATGAAAAATTTATTATAAAATACTATTACTTTACTACTTATTTAACAATATTTGAAAATGCTAATAAACCAATGAAAGGTATTGAAGTATATGCTTGGAAGGAAAAAGGTGAATTTAAAATGGTACTACTTCCAGGTACTAACCGCCATAAATTGGTAGTACAAGCAAAAGAAACTTTAACTCTAACGGTAGCTGAAGCGAAAAAGATTTTAAAAGGTTACGCTAAAAATGAAGTATCGATAAATATCATTTCACCACTTGAACAAATGGAAGGAGGATATCTCGAAATAACAAATAGTAGTGCTGAGGAAAAAAATCTTATTAAAGAATTATATGAGAAATTAGAATTGGAGGGTTAAAAAATGAAAAAAACAAAAAGAATTATAATTTGTATATTAATTTGCTTAATTATGGTAAGTTTAACTAGTTGTGATTTTTTTAATAATACAAAGAAAGGTACGAAAAGTAAAATAAAATTTACTGATGTATCAGACATTCATTTTTCATTGGCATATGAAGCATTTCCATTTACTAGTAATGATGCTAATAAATTAGTTGAGGTTATCAATAATCAAACTTGGAATCTTCACATGGAAGGAAAACCGGGAGCATCAGCTAAGAGTCGTAAAGGTAAAAGAACAAATAATGATCGCTTTATTTTTTATGCTAAGGCTTTAGTTGCCTCTGATACTGGTAATTTATTAGATGCTAAGGATTATGATAGAAAAGTTATTATTTCATTTGATTTTGATAAAACATTTGAAACTGCATTTTTATGGGTTGAAAAAAGAGATGAAAATGATTCCATTATTATGCAGTATGCTCTTACAACTAATATTAAAAAAGAAGATACTAAGAAATTAAGTGAACTCGTAAAGTATTATGGAATTGATGAAACACTTAGTTTTACTGCTCACAATATTGAAATGTTTGAAAATTATGGCATTGAACTTAAAAAAGAAGAGTACGAAACATTTGAATCAACTTTATTAACTTATATTAGCAATTTTAAGTGGAATATGATGCCATATAAGGCCTATCAAGAACTTAGAAAACAACCACTTAATCAAGAGATCTATTTTGTTATGAAATATAACCGTGAGTACAACTGCCCAAATCCATTTGATTACGTGGTAATAATCGATCTTGAAAAACAAATTATTGACGCATATTATTCTCATTCCTCTAGTTTACAATGTGCCTATACTAAAGAATTAACTAGTAAAGAGGTAAGTGAAATTAAAGAGATTATCTCTGGTGAATTTATTGAACCTATAATAGATGATAGAATTACTGGCTCAATCTTTTATGGTACTGAATTTGAAATGACCGAAACTGAAAAAGAAGAAATTTTCAATTTTCTTGATTCCATAAAATATCAAGAAGAAATTTCAAATGGATTATCTGCTGAAACAATTATTCAACAACTTTCAACTTTTACAATTGATAGGACTACGATCCAAAAAATAGATGAAGGAAACCTTAAGTTAATTGCTCATTATACTTACATAATTAATTTTTCTAAAAAAATAATAATTAAACAGTTAAAAGGATCAAAAAATTCAAGTTATGCGCTTAATTATTATGCCGAACTTACAGATACAATGATTCAAGAAATAAAAGGTATTTTTAGGACGATTCCGTTTGAACAAAAACTAGGAATAATAGTTAATGATAACATCAACTTAGAAGCTTCAATTGATGGTGTACCATATGATGATAAAATAATAAGAAAAGTTGGGACTAAGATTCAACTAACGCTTAAGCATACTTGGAGTTTTGCTTATGGTGCTAACTTCGATTCTTTAAGTGATATCATGCCGACTAAAAAAGTAGAAGTGCGAGTAAATGGTAAGTTAGTAACTCCACTACAAGAACTTAAATCTAGTGATGTAGTATATGAATTTATCGTACCAAATAGGGATGTAACAGTAGATATAAGTTTAGTTTCACTTTCAGTAGAAGGACACATAGCGATGTCCGCAACCTTTGATACTAAGATACTTTCAGAAACAAAGCAATATGAGATTCTTATAGCTTTAGATGAATTCATTAATAAATATTATGATGAGTCTAGTTCGATAAACATTTCAGATATCTATGCTTATATTTGTGATTACTATGGTACAATTAACGATACCATTTTGGTTAGAATAAGTCTTGATCATATGTTGGATGAAGTTATTAAGGATGATATTTCGCTTGATTATGCACAACAAGTACATCTTGCTCCTATCGTTGCGTATAATGATGGTTCAATATTTACCCTTAGCCAAGCTGAAAAAACTAATCTTTTAAGTAAACTTGAAGTAGATATGATTAGAAAAAGAGCGGGCGAAACGAAAATAAATGAATATAGTTATCTTACAAATGAAATCATGTTTATAAGTTCAAATAATGGAATGTACCGCTTGAATGCTAAAGTAATTAGATCAGTTGATGAATTTAATAGCTATCTATTAAATAATGATATTCAAAAATATAATATGAGTTGTGAAATTTTTGAACCACTTGATGATATTTTAACTACTGATTTTTTTAACCAATATAGTATTGTTATGGTACCAGTTTATATTAATAAGAACATGTTAAGTTCATATAATCAATTTACAAAACCTTCTAATCTAAAACGAAATGATAATGTTTTATATGTCGAAATACTTTTTACTTATAGTGCTTTAGATGAATATCAATATAAAGCATATGATATAATTCCTCTACCAACTAAACCATATACTATTTATGTACCACTAAAAGTAAATAAACGTGATGTAAATGGTGTTAATCAAGTTTATACTCGTGATGCTCTTACTTATGAAATTGTTAATAGTACAACTGAAAGTCATACTTTAATGATTGACCATCATAATAATGATTACCTTGCAAAATATCCTGGTGATACAATATATGAAAATCAAAAAGTTACGATCTATTTAAATAAAGAAAATAGTGAAAATGTATCCGTATATCTTAATGATCTATTTTATACTTCAAGTTTTGAAGAAGTATTGCTTGATGGAAAGACCGTACTAGCATTTAGTTTTATCGCTTCAAATAAAGATATTACAATTTCATTTATCCATAGTAATGTTGTTACTAAGTATTTACCGGAAACCATTCTAGATTATGAAACGCAATATAAATTAGTTTTAGCTTATCTCACCTACTATTATGGTGGTAAGTTTTATCCTGCTCCTAATTTTAGTGCTTATATGGATCAATATTTTGGCTGTTTTAATGGTCGTCATATTTATCAAGTAAATGGTAACTTTTATCAAATAGATAATTCCAAAAGCCCAATAAATGGCGTAGAAGGTGTTTACTTTTATTATAATGGTAAACTTCCAATTGTTGTTTATGATGAAACAGTAGGAGCATCAAACCATATTTATGATTTAAAACAAGCATTAATAAAAGATGTAATTACAAAAGATGAACTAATTGCTATTTCAAAAATAAACAATAAAGGCGTTCTTTACCTAAAAGATGGGCATTATGTGGTAAGTACTTCAACTGATAAATCATATGAAAGTGCTCGTACTAATGGCCGTTATAAGGAAATTTTACCATATGGCCATCAAAGCCCAAAATTAAATCCAAGTTTTGTTAGATTCTTTGATGATTATGAAGACTTTATGAAAGAATGCGAAATATTTAAATTAGCACATCTTAAAAATATTATTGATCAACCTACTTTCAGTCAATATGTAGTAATGGTTGTACATAACCACTACAGCTCACAACCTTCATACACAAGATATCACGATATTGAGTTTAAGGAGTATAGTGGTAGAAACCCTGAGGTAATAATATCTAAATCTACTTTTTATGGTCATTGTGACGCCATAATGACGGATGTAAATTTGGTTTTTATTCCTAAAGAAAATATTTCTTCATTTATTCCGGCTGAGCTTTTAAATAATCTTTATCTTGTTTATGAAAAAAATGTAGATAAAAATGTATATTATGATAACTAGTATAGGCTAGTTATCTTTTTTCTTGTTTTATAGTTTTATTTGCTTTCTTTTCTTTCTAAAATATGGTATAATACCTAAGTTAGGAATGGTGATAGTATGTTAGATAAGTTATTATCAAGTATAAAAGAAGAATTATTTCAAGTAGTAAACACACTAGGTTATGTAGATGGAGTGGTTGTAAAGTCAGCTGAGGATATTTTCTTAGAACTTCCTAAAGATAAAGATCATGGTGACTACGCAACTAACCTTGCGATGAAACTTACTAAAGTTGCGAAAAAAAGACCATTAGATATTGCTAGTGAAATTGTTAATAGCAGTAATTTAGAAAAAATGCATTTATCAAAAATGGAAATTGCAGGTCCTGGCTTTATCAATCTATTTTTAGATTTAAACTATCTACATGATATTATTTTCAAAATTCAAAATGAAAAAGAAAATTACGGTAATCTAGAAATTGGAAAAGGTGAAAATATTGATTTAGAGTATGTAAGTGCCAACCCTACAGGCTATTTACATGTTGGCCATGGACGTGGTGCCGCATATGGTGATTCATTATCAAGAATCATGAAAAAAGCTGGTTATAAAGTAAACCGTGAACATTATGTCAATGATGCTGGTAATCAAATAACTAACATGGCATTAAGCGTTTATGAACGTTATAAAGAATTATATGGTATCGCTCCCGAAATGAAAGATGATTATTATCATGGTAAAGAAATAATTAAAGTTGCGGAAGACATTAAAACTGAATATGGTGATAAATTTTTAAACAATTTTGATATTGATTTCTTTAAAGAATATGGAACTAATAAACTTCTTAATAATTTAAAGAAAGACTTAAAACGTTTCAATGTAGAGTTTGATACATGGTTTAGTGAAAAAAGTTTATATCGCGATGGTGCTGTCCAAAAGGTATTAGAGAAATTAAAAGAAGATGGCAATACATATGTTCAAGATGGAGCAATCTGGCTTAAGACTACTAAATATAACGATGAAAAAGATCGTGTTATTGTTAAGAGTGATGGTAGTTATACATATCTTTTACCTGATATTGCTTACCATGCGAATAAATTATCACGTGGTTATACTCATTTAATTGATGTATTAGGTGCGGACCATCATGGTTATATCGAAAGACTTAAAGCTGCCGTTTCAATGGTTGGTGGAAATGCTAACTTAATTGACATTGAAATCTTACAAATGGTAAGAGTAATGGAAAATGGTGAAGAAGTAAAAATGAGTAAACGTAGTGGTAAAGCTATTACCTTAAGTGATTTACTAGATGAAGTTGGTAGTGATGCGTTAAGATACTTCTATGTTGCGAAATCATTAAGTACCCATATGGATCTTGATCTTGATTTAATGAAACAAAAATCAAACGATAATCCAGTTTTCTATGCCCAATACGCTAATGCTAGAATTTGTAGTGTTATTAAAAATTATGAAAGTACTGGTAAAATATTCGTGCCTGTAACAGAATTTAAAACTATAGATTTAAATAAAACTAAAGATATTTGTCTATTATTACTTCAATATCCTAGTGTTATTCAAGAAGCCGCAACCAAACGTTTAGTTCACAAATTGACTCATTTTATTAATGAACTTGCTTACCTTCTTCATAGCTACTATAATGACGAAAAAATTATTACCGAAGATGAAGAACTAACTCGTGAAAAACTTACAATAATAACAGCTATCCAAACTGTTTTAGTAGATGCATTAAATTTAATTGGTGTTAGTGCTCCTGAAAAAATGTAGTATAACTAATAAAAAATATAAATAAAAAGAGGTGTTTTGAACACCTCCTTTTAAATTGCTATTTTTTTGCAAGTAGTGATAAAACACCATTAACAATACAAATAACACCAACAACGACGCAAATAATATCGATTGCGGCCCAGTGGCTTACTACTAATAAAATACCTATAACAATTGTGATTATTGCGGTTAAAAGTCCCCATAGGCTGTTTTTCTTAAAGCTATTTAGTAAATCTAAAATACCTTTAATGATAATTAAAATACCGAAAATGATTAGGATTATTTCCACAAATAACCAACCACCTAAAATAATGATTGCACCAATAGCGATGCTAACAACACCAGTTACAGTATCTTTATTAACAATGCTAACAATACCATAAACGATGAATAAAACACCGACAACAGTCATTAAAATGTTTAACATAGATGATCTAAATACACAAAATAAAATACCTACAGCAATGTATAAAAGTGCATTAAGAAGACTATTGTTAGAAAATTTAAATTGTTTTTTCTTTGCCATATTTTCACCCCCTATTTGAGTTTGATAATATTATAAATGGCTTCTATAATATTATAATTTTTAAACGTAATAATTATACCATAATTTAACTTAAAATTATTAAAATTTGATATTTTTAATGTGATTAATTTAAATCAGTTCAATAGTTTTATTAACAAGATATAAAGGAATGTTAATTATTTTGCCATTTTTAATATAGTTGCGCCTTGAATATCTAATGCCTTGTAGTTCGTTGTTTTCATTTATACATTTTTTAAAAGAAGGAGATGATTTGTCTTCGCCTGCTTTTACTTCAATAATATTAATACTAGTTTTATTTTGCATAATAAAATCTAGTTCACTATTTTTGTTTGAAAAATAATATAAGTCACTGCCATATGTACTTTTTAATTGTTGTAAAACGTAGTTTTCGGTAAGTGGTCCTTTAAATTGATAATCTGACTTTAACAAAATAGAACTATTGTCAATGTTTGCCATACACTTTAATAAGCCAGTATCAAAAACAAAAAGTTTAAAACTATCTAATTTAGCATAAACAGATAAGGGATAGTCTATTTTAGATAAATTATATACACGATTTAGCATGCCAGCGGAAACTAACCACTCGATTGCTTCTTCATAATCCCTAGCTCTTGCGCCTTCTCTAATTGAATTATAAATAAATTTTTCGTTCTCTTTAGCTAGTTGAGTAGTAATACTTTTAAAAACCATGAAAATTTTACCACTAGTTATTTTTCCATTGTGTTTGGAAAAATCATTTTCATATAGGCTAATCAATTCTTTTTGAATTTGTATTATTTTTTGAGGATCCTTGTATGTTATCCATGATGAAACGCATTCTGGCATTCCCCCAATAATTAAATAATTATTGTATGCTTCAAGTAGCCGGTTATGAAAAATTTCATCAATTGCTTGGTTATTAGTGATACTTTCATAGTAATTATATAATGGCTCATTTGTCGCCATTAAAAATTCACAAAAGTTAAGAGGATAAATTTCAAGTAAATTTACCATGCCTACAGGGTATGATTTAGGTTTAGCAAGTAATGTTCCAAGTAAACTTCCAGCAACTATTATGTGATATTCATTAGCTTTTTCATAAAAGTATTTAAGAGTATTTAGTGCTTCAGGACATTCTTGAATTTCATCGAATATAATTAATGTAGATCCAGGAATGATTTTAATATTATTAAGTAGTGATAATATTTCAATAATTCTATGAGGATTTTTATTGTTGGTAAATATTGATTTTAGTTCATTATCTTCATCGAAGTTACAATAAACGAAATTATCGTAGAAACTTTTTCCAAATTCTTTCATTATCCAAGTCTTACCAACTTGGCGAGCTCCTCTTATAACAAGAGGCTTTCGGTCTGGACTATCCTTCCATTTTTGTAGCCTTGTCATTACATATCTTTTCATAATATTTCCTCCTTTAGTTTATTATAACATTTTTTCATTAAAAAATCAAGAATTTTAACACGTTTTTCTAAGTATTTTCTAAACGTCTTTGCACGTTTTTCTGAATTTTTAAATGTTTTTTTGCACGTTTTTCTTGAAAACTAAGCTATAAATTTTATGTTAATAATAAAATAATAGGATATAAAAAAAGCCTTTGCGTTTTATGCAAAGGCAAATCTTCCGTTGGGACTTCTTTATAAAGGTGTTACCCTCACACCTAATCTTCAATTATATTGTATCGTAAACTTTTATTATAGATATATTAGAAACTTTAGTTTTGTTTTTTGTTTATGAGTGTGTTCATTTTTTTAATTTTTTGTTTCCAAATTAGGTATTGTATAATCCAAACTAAAATAAATATAAATATGAAAATACTTGTATAAAATACAAAACCAAGGAGGGAGTGTTTCATCCAGTTAGCAATATAGGCAATAGGTAACATAATAATGCTAATTATTAAAAAGTATATTCCTGTTTGTTTGGCAAGACTCCAAGAATCAATTTTCCAAATAACTGATGCTGCTGAAAATCCAGCTCCCATGATAGCACATAAAATAGTTTGTAAAATTACGGCATTTAATTCACTACCCATTGTTTTAATTAATTCAGGTGAAACAGGATAAAATGAACCATCATTAATTATAGTAGAAATAATTAAGGAAATTATAAATCCAATAGCAACGCCAATAATTAAACCAAGTAAGCCACGTGTAATGATTTTCTTTTTCATCTTTATCACCTCATATTCCTAATAATTGTTTTATTTTTGACACATATCTTCTTGATGCGTAAGTAATAGTTTTATTAGAAAGTTTTACACAGATTGTTCCCGTAAAACTTAAATCAAATCCTTGAACTTTTTTAAGATTAATTATCTCACTATTAGATATTCGTACAAATAAATTTGGATCAAGACGCTCTTCAATTTCATATAGACGTAGTTTAAGAAGAAGTGTATCGAACTCTGTTTCAGCGTATACTTTAGCATTTGTGGCATACACTCTGTATATTTGATTTGGATCTAGTACTAGTACTTTTTCATCTTTAAATCCAACTAAAATTTGGGATTGTTCATTTGTAAGCTTTTTTGCTATTTGGTTAATTTCCTCAGTAATTTTGTTTGTTACAATGGTAATTTTAGGCTCTGTGCAACTTTTATCAATTTTAATTTCGACTTTCATTAGCTTTTCTCCTTATGACATCTATATTATAAATTATTGAAAAAATAAATGCAATAGTTATTAAATATGTGGTTGTTTTTAGCACATAAGTGGTAGAAGTATATTGGATAAAATTAAAGTCTATCATTACTAAAATGTAACAATAGACTTGAGTGTTTTGATGGCGTGCTTAGAGGGAATCGAACCCCCATATACAGGATCGGAACCTGCCACCCTATCCATTGAGCGATAAGCACATGATAATATTTTATCACAATTAATCAAAAAATACAAACTATATGTCTTAAGTAATATAGGAAAAAATCATTAATTAATTAGTAAATAAGCACAATAATACTTAAGACGGATTTGATGAAGAAAAAAAGTTCAATGTTAAAAACCTTGTAAAAATTTAGTAAACGTGGTATAATAATAATACTATAAAAAGAACCGAGATATGGAAGAGGTGAACATATGAGCATAAAAACACAAGTAGAAGTAGTAAAAGATAGTTTAAAAGAATATCCAAATGTTCGTGTGGTTGCAGCTGTGAAATACTTTGATTTAGATAAAACAAAAGAAATTGTGGAAGCTGGCATTAAAGAAATAGGCGAAACAAGAAAAGATAGTTTTGTTACAAAATATGAAGCACTAAAGGATATGAATATAATATGGCATTATTTTGGAGTCATAAAAATACCACCAAAACTAAATTCTAGTTTTATTGATGCGATTGATTATTTGCATTCACTTGACTCAATTGACCTTGCTAATGCGATTAATAAAACAAGAAAAAGAAAAGATCCATTAAAGTGTTTCGTTCAAGTCAATGTATCAGATAACAATAACAAATCAGGACTAGATGAATCTAAAGTAATACCATTCATTAAAAGTCTTGAAAAATATAAGAAAATTGAAGTTGTTGGTTTAATGACAGTCGCAAAGTATACTTATGATGATGAATTATTAATCAGTTATTATGAAACAATGCGAGATCTTCAAAAAGAAATACAAAGCCTTAATTTAAGTTATGCCCCATGCACGGAACTTTCAATGGGAATGTCAAGTGATTATTTACTTGCGGTTAAACATGGAGCAACAATGGTAAGACTTGGAACAATATTTAATAAATAGAGGTAGATTATGTTTAGAAAGAAAAAAAGAGAAGAACAATTAGGTACTTCGTTTGATCGACTATATAATTATAATTATGATAACTCTAAATCAATAGATGAACAGTTTATGCGCCTTGCGGATATAATAATTGATAATCGACCTGTTATTATTAATTTTGAAGGTATAAGTTCATCAATTGAGATTAATCGGGCAGTTGCCTTTTTATCTGGGGTTGTTTATGGCTTAAATGGTGAAGTACATCGTCTAGGTAATGAGACTTTCTTATTTGCGTCTCATACGGCTTTTGAAGATGGTTCACTTAGATGCTATGTTAGTGATGTCGGCAAAGAGTAATGACTAAAGCCAGTGATTTATTGAAAGAAGCACTTAAAAATGGCTTTGCGTTATCAAAGTTTTTAGATAGTGCTGAACTTACCGAAATAAAAAAGATTAAAAATAATGAAGTTACTACGTATTATTATGGTGGATATGAAGATGCTGAACGCGTAAGAGCTATTATAGTAGATAAAAAAAGTGAAAGTCCTACATTTGATGAATTTACTATTGTAGCTTTAAAAATAGTATTAGATACTCCAAACGTTATAATTAATCATCGTCATGTGCTAGGCACACTTATGAGCCTTGGGATTAAACGCGAAACTATTGGTGATATTATTATAAGTAGTGATAATAAAAATTTCCCAAGAAATGGAAAACTTCATTAAAAGTAATTTAATTAAAATAAATAATAATTTTGTAACTATTTCTAAAATAGAATTAAATGAGATAGCAATTAATAATACTGAAGAAATAAAATTAATAAATGTGGCAAGTTTAAGACTTGATGCGGTAATCGCGAGAACTTTAAATTTGAGCAGAAATAAAGCAGTAGAAATGATTGAGAAAAAATTAGTCCAAATTAATCATTTAGAAACTGATAATACAAGTTATATATTAAAAGAAAATGATCTAATTAGTATTCGTCATTTTGGCCGAATTAAAATGTTAGAAGTTGTCCACACAACTAAAAAAGATCGTTTAATAATAAAAATTAGTGTTAAACATTAGGAGATAATAATTATGAACAATGAGACAAAAGATTATAAAGACACCTTATTGATGATGAAAACCGACTTTCCAATGCGTGGTAATCTAGGTGTTAATGAACTTCCAATTGAACAAAAATGGGAAGAAAATAAAATTTATGAAAAAGTATTAGAACAAAATAAAAACAACGAAAAATTCTTCTTACATGATGGTCCACCATATGCTAATGGTAGTATCCATGTTGGTCACGCTTTAAATAAGATCTTAAAAGATTTTTTAATTAGATATAAATCAATGCGTGGGTATTATGCACCATATATGCCAGGTTGGGATACTCATGGATTACCAATTGAAACTGCTTTAACTAAAAATAGCAAAGTTAATCGTAAAGAAATGCCAGTTAGTGCCTTTAGAACTTTATGTGAAAAATATGCTTTAGAACAAGTTGATATGCAAAGAAAAGGCTTTAAACGTTTAGGTGTATTAGGTGATTGGGATCATCCATATTTAACTTTAACTCATGACTATGAAGCAGCTCAAATTAGAGCGTTTGGAGTTATGGCCGCTAAAGGTTTAATTTTTAAAGGTTTAAAACCAGTTTATTGGTCACCATCTAGTGAAACTGCTTTGGCTGAAGCTGAAATTGAATATAAGGATGTAACTAGTTCATCAATTTACGTTGCTTTCCAAGTAGTTGATGGTAAAAATGTTTTATCACCAGATTGTGAACTTGTTATTTGGACAACTACTCCATGGACAATTCCTGCTAACCTTGCGATTTGTGCTGGACCAGATTTTGATTATGTTGTGGTAAAAATGAATGAACGTTACTTTGTAGTTGCGAAAGACTTATTAGAAAATTTCGCTAAGCTACTTGAAGTTACTGATTATGAAATTATCAAAACAATTAAAGGTAGTGATCTTGAAGGAATTACTTACAAGCATCCACTATTCAATCGTATTTCACCAGTTATTTTAGGTGATCACGTTACCCTTGATACTGGTACTGGTTTAGTTCATACTGCTCCAGGTCATGGTGAAGATGACTTTATTGTTGGTAAAAAATATGGTCTAGATATTTTATGTCCAGTTGATAGTCGTGGTTATATGACTCTTGAAGCTGGTGAATTTGCAGGACTTTTCTATGAAGATGCTAATAAAGCTATTTTAAAACGTTTAGACGAAGAAGATAAATTATTAAAAGAAACTAAGATTACGCACAGTTATCCACATGACTGGCGTACTCGTAAACCAATTATCTTTAGAGCAACTCCACAATGGTTTGCTTCTATCAATAACTTTAAAGAAAGCATCTTAAAAGCTATTGAAAAAGTAACTTGGTATCCATCTTGGGGTGAAGTGCGTTTATCAAATATGATTAAAGACCGTGATGAATGGTGTATTTCTCGTCAAAGAGTATGGGGTGTTCCAATTCCTGTTTTCTATGCTGAAGATGGAACTGCGATCCTTGATGATGCAATTATTAATCATGTTGCAGACTTATTTGAAAAACATGGTTCTAATATTTGGTTTGATAGCGATGCTAGTGAATTACTACCAAAAGGATATACTCATCCAGGAAGTCCTAATGGCAAATTCACTAAAGAAACAGACATTATGGATGTTTGGTTTGATTCAGGTACTAGCCATGTTGCAGCACTTAAGGCTCGTTATGGTGTAGGCCAAGCTGATGTTTACCTTGAAGGATCTGACCAATATCGTGGTTGGTTCAACTCTAGTCTTTCTACAAGCGTTGCTTTAAATGGTGAAGCACCATATAAAACAGTTATTAGTCATGGTTTCACCCTTGATGCTGAAGGCCGTAAGATGAGTAAATCTTTAGGTAATACAATTGATCCGCTAAATGTATGTAAAGAGTTTGGTGCCGATATCTTAAGGCTTTGGGTCGCAAGTGTTGACTACCAAGCCGATATGAGAATTTCTAAAGATATCTTAAAACAAATTAGTGATTCATACCGTAAGATTCGTAACACTTATCGTTTCTTATTAGGAAACGTATTTGATTTTGATCCTGAAAAAGATATGGTTGATTATAATGATTTAGGTGAAATTGACAAGTACATTTTAATTCGCTTAAATGAAGTAATTGAAGATGCTTTCGCCGCATATGATGAATATGCATTTGCGGATGTATATCGTACTGTTCTTAACTTTATGAGTAATGAACTTTCATCATTCTATTTAGACTTTACTAAAGATGTTTTATACATTGATGAGAAAGATTCACTTGCAAGACGTAGTATTCAAACTGTCTTTTATGAAGTATTAAAATCATTAGTATTAGTTATGAACCCAATTATTCCTCATACAGCTGAAGAAGTATATAGCTATATGCCAGGAATTAAAAAGGAAAGTGTTTATTTAGAAGCTATGCCTGTAGCTAAACATTATGAAAATGAAAAGGAAATTCTTGCTAAGTATAGTCAATTTATGGCATTACGTGATGATGTATTAAAAGCTCTTGAAATTGCTCGTAATGAAAAAATTATTGGTAAGAGTTTAAATGCTAAAGTTTTAATCAACCCTGCTCCACGTGTTGCGAAATTACTAATTGCTTTAAAGATTGATTTCGCTCAAGTTTTCATCGTATCTTCATTTGAGGTTGTTGCCTCTAAATTAAATGGCGATACATATGATTCTGGTGTTATTGAAATTCAACCTGCCGAAGGTGTTACATGTTCACGTTGTTGGCAAGTAGTACCAGAAGTTGATGAAGATGGATTATGTCCACGTTGTCGAAAAATCGTTGATAAATTAAACAATAATAAATAAAGTAAGTGCTAAATCACTTGGAAAGAGGTTAAATATGGTTATTCATTTTTTTAGAAGCCGTAGTGAAGAAAGAATAGACTTTGAAGAATTAATTGATAATTACTTTGGAACAATGCCTAATGTTCATATTACCAGTGACGATGAAGCTCTTGAAGTTATGATTGATATTCCTGATTTTGAGTTTGCGTATCGTTATTTGATAACTAAGCGTTCACGTGTAAGTAGTATTTATAAATTAAATTCGGATTTTATCAATATAAATATGCTTGTTGAAATACCACTAAATATTCCTCAATTCCTTTTACGCATGTGTCTACAACAAATTGATGAAATGTGTAGAAAATTTAAATTAGTGATTTACTATGAACAATTAGATAATATTCGTGAATTTAGAATGTTTGAAATGTTACAATCATTACTAAAAGAACGTGAAAAATATTTTGAGGAACATCCTGAAGTAGTAAGATACGCAATTGCTGAAAGCAAATTAAATCAAATTTGTATTTATCAAAAGATTCAAAAAGATTTATCTAGAATTGTAAAATGTGATTTAATGCCAAATCCTTATATTGTGTTATTAGATAAAAGAACAGGACGTGTTGAACTTAGTATTAACTTTAAAGCTGGTGAACCAACTGTCTTCCCACCTCAACTTTCATATGTTCATGTCGAAGAAGAAGAAAATCTTATTAATGTAATTCCGATTGATGCTTTTATGAAGATTGCGGAAAGACATATGTATGAGATTAAAGATAGTGGTTCAGATTTAAAAATGCTTTTCTTAAATGAAAAGGGCAGTTTAAAAGTTAAAAAGCACCTTAAAAAGGTACGTAAATACATGATATCAAGTTCTAATTTTGATGTCATTAAGTTAATCAATTTAATTGAAGGATAGGAGTATTTATGCAAGTAAATAAATTTATTGACCATACATTATTAAAAGCTTTCGCAACGAAAGATGACATTGCAAAATTATGTGATGAAGCCAAAAAATATGATTTTAAAAGCGTTTGTGTTAATCCAGCTAGAGTAAAAGAAGCTAAAGAAAACTTAAAAGATACTGATGTATTAGTTTGTACAGTTGTTGGATTCCCACTAGGAGCAAATCTACCTGAAATTAAAGCACTTGAAACAATGATGGCAATTAAAGATGGTGCTGACGAAATTGATATGGTTATTAATATCGGTAAAGCAAAAGAACATGATTATGACTATATTGAAAAAGAAATAGCTTTAGTAGTATCATCTAGTGCTGGACGCTGTGTAAAAGTTATCATTGAAACTTGTTATTTAACAGATGAAGAAAAAGTGGAATGCTGTAAAGCCGCAATGCGTGCTCATGCAACATTCGTAAAAACATCGACTGGTTTTGGTACAGCAGGTGCTACTCCAGAAGATGTAAGATTAATGCGCGAAACTGTAGGCGATGAACTTGGTGTTAAAGCTGCTGGTGGCGTGCACAATTTAAAAGAACTTGAAACGATGGTTGAAGCTGGTGCAACCAGGATTGGGGCTTCATGTGGCGTCGCAATTATGCAAAATGTAACCAGCGAAATGGATTATTAGGAGGCTTATATATGATCGTACAACCTACCCCACATATTGAAATTACAGATACAAATAAACTTGCAAAAACAGTGCTTATGCCAGGTGACCCATTACGTGCTGAATATATTGCGAAAACATTCCTTGAAAATGTTGAACAAATTAATGGCGTAAGAGGTATGCTAGGTTTTACAGGTACTTATAAAGGACGTAGAATCAGTGTTATGGGTTCAGGTATGGGAATGCCTAGTATTGGTATTTACTCATATGAACTATTTAAATTCTATGGTGTTGAACAAATAGTAAGAATTGGTTCAGCTGGTGCTTATAGCCCTGACCTTAATATTTATGATGTTGTTCTTGTAAAAGATGCTTATAGTGAATCTAGTTTTGCTTATGTTCAAAATGGTGAAACAAGACATATTTTAGAAAGCAACAAAGAATTAAATGAAAAACTAATGCATGCGGCTAAAGAATTAAATATTCCCCTAACGGAAGTTAGAGCTCACTCTTCTGATGTTTTCTATCATGAAAGTGATAGTTTATGGAAAGAACGTTACGAAAAAGATGGTTGTGCATGTGTAGAAATGGAATCTTTCGCATTATTCCACAATGCTAATGTTTTAGGTAAAAAAGCATCATGCTTATTAACGATTTCTGATTCATTTGTAACTCATCAAGTAACAACTTCAAAAGAACGTCAATTATCATTTGAAAATATGATGAAGATAGCTTTAGGGCTTGCTGAATAAAACAATAGGCAATTAAGTTTGCCTATTTTTCTTAGAAAGATTTTTAAAAGAATAATTATTTTAAGAATAATTATATTTTATAAGTTTTTACACATAATAAAGTAGAGGATAAATCTATGAAATTAACAATCAATAATGAAAATATTTATTTTGAACAAACTGATAAATATAAAACGATTGCGATAGGAGTAATGATGTTTACTCCTTTCAAAAAAGAATATTTGGCTGAAAAAACTTTACTATCATCAATGATGATAAAAGTAAATAGCGAATTTCCAAATGAGCAAGAATTTAATATTCATTGTCAAGAATTATATGATATGGGAATATCTATGCGTTCTGGTAGAGTCGGGAGAATGGGGGTTGTATCACTTTCTTTAACGGTGGTAAATCCTTTATATTTAAAAGAAAAAGTTGATTTATTAGAAGAAACTGTTAATTTAATGAAAACAATTCTTTTAAAGCCCCATTTTACAAGTGAACTTCTTGAACAAGAAAAAAGATTATTAATCAATGAACTTGAAGGTGTTTATAACAATAAGAATCAATATGCAAGTCAACAGTTTGTAAAAACAATGTTTAAAAATGAACTTTTAAGCATTAAAACAACTGGTGAAATCGAAGATATTAAAAATGTTACAATAGATAGTTTAAAAAAAGCTTATCAAGAAATTCTTACTTACCCTAGAGTATTCTACGTAATTGGTGGTGTAGAAAAGACAAAAGTAGAAAAATTATTTAGTGATTTTACAAGTTATAATGTAAATAGTGAAATAAATAGTGATTATTTTATTGATAAAGAAACTAAAGAAATTACCGAAGTAACTAAGGTAATTGAAGTTCAAAACATTAATCAGTCAATTTTATATATGGGATATCGTACCAATATTAGAATTGATGATACCTTATATACGGCAGCCATCCTTTTCACGGGAATGCTTGGGCAGTTTTTTCATTCAAGTTTGTTTCAAGTTATTAGAGAAGAACATAGTCTTGCTTATTATGTTGGTAGTGACTATAATCCACGTAAAGGTAATCTTGCGGTAATAGCGGGGATTGACGCTAAAAGTTATGATGAAGTCATAAAGTTAGTTAATGAAATAATAGATAATTACCAAAAAGGTAATTTTGAAGATGAAATTCTTGAATTAACTAAAAAAGCATACATTAATCAATTAAAAAAACAAGAAGATTTTCCAGGTAGTTTTATCAATAATATCTATACAGAGCTTGCAAATGCGAAAGTATTAAGTTTAGATGAAAAAATCAAAGCAATAAATAACATCACTAAAGAAGATATTATCACTGTTTCAAAGGCGCTTACGCTTGATACTATATACTTTTTAAAGGGGGATCAAAATGAAAAGAATTAGTAATGAACTATTAAAAGAAGATTATTACTACATAATGTTAAATAATGGTCTTCATGTATATTTAATTCCCCGTCCTAAATTTAATCGTTGTTATGGACTATTTTCAACTAAATTTGGATCATGTGATCAAGAATTTGTGCCACTTAATAAAGATGATTTTATTACAGTACCGGCCGGGGTTGCTCACTTTTTAGAACATAAAACCTTTGAACAAGAAAATGGAATAGATGCAAGTGAAATTTTCGCAAACTTTGGTGGTGAGGCTAATGCATATACAACATATGACAAAACCGTTTATATGTTTACCGCAACTTCCAATATTACCGAACAAATTACAACCCTTTTAGATTTTGTTCAAACCCCATACTTTACAAAAGAAAATGTCGATAAAGAAAGAAAAATTATTGAACAAGAAGTAAGAATGTATTTAGATAGGCCTCAAACTAGTTTATATTTAAATTTACTAGATAACATGTACTATATGAACTATGTGAAAAATGATATTGGAGGAACACTAGAATCAATCAAAAAAATAGATGTTGATACTCTTTATACATGTTACAATACTTTTTATCATCCATCAAATATGACATTTGTTTTGGTAGGTAATTTTGACTTAGATAAAATTAGTGAAATAATCTCAAAAAACCAAGATGAAAAAGCTTATACAAGTAAACCTAAGATAAAAAGAAGATATTATTTAGAGGATAACAAAGTAAATAATAAAGATACAACTTCCACTTTTGATGTGACTAGACCAAAAGTAGGATGTGGATTAAAATTTTCGGTTTTAGGTGAAGACCCAATAACTATCTATAAAAACATGATTGTACTAGATATTTTAATTGATATGTTTTTTGACGAATCATCAGACTTTTATTATCAAATGTTAGAAAAGGGTATCATTGATAATAGTTTTAGTTATGATACCTATTATGAACCTACTTATGCTCATGTCATTTTTACGGTTAATACTCTAAATTATCAAGCTTTCAAGACTGAAATAGAAAAAGAACTATTAAGAATCAAAGATGTTAAACTTGATGAAAAAACCTTTGAAAGATATAAAAAAGTTGAACTTGCTAACTCTATCGCAAGATTTAATTCAATAGAATATATTGCTAATTTAATCTTAGATTTAGATGCGTTAGGCCTTGAACTTTTTGATAGTATTGATTTAAAGAATAATATAACCTTAGAAGATTTAAATAAATTTAAGACAAGATTTGTGCATGAAGCTATTACTTTCCATACGATTTTGCCGCTTAAGAAAGAAGACTAGATAGAATTCGTTGGGGTTTTTAAAAATCCTATAGAATTTATGGGGGT
>UQAI01000013.1 GCA_900538885.1 uncultured Mollicutes bacterium | reverse complement strand
AAAAGTTTGTATCTCCTGCTCCACCTGTTATGTTCAGTTTTCAAAGATCAATTTCAGCACATCTCTAAATGTGCTTTAATAGTATACTACTTTTTGTTTTATTTGTCTACAAATATGCTTTACTTATTAATTTATTTTTCAATAAAACATTCAGCATAACCTTATATATTATACTAAATTTTTATTTCGATGTCTACAAATATGCTTTTTAAATTTCATTTTTTTAAATTAAAAAACGGGACATAGATATTTTATCCCGTTTTATTATTATTTATTAATCTTTATACTTGTCTTTATTATTTTTTGTAAATTTTCAGTATAAAAGTAAGTGCTTTCTAAATTTGTTTTTTCTAATAAAGTGCGATAGTTATCAACGTTTGAGTATGGTAAAACTTTTCTTCTAGATATTTTAAAGTTCGGATGGTAGTGATTAGATGATAAATAATAAGGTAATTCTTTATATATATTAGTTTCTTTATTTTGCATCTTTAACGTATTGGAATAAATCGCTTACTGGTTTATCATCTATTATATTTAATATACCTCTACCTAACAAACTTGCTATAGACAATTGTTTTACAAATTTATATTTCTTTTTCTCTGAACTTAATTGAATACTATTGGTTACAACTAATTCATTTAGAGGGGAATTTGCTAACTTTTCCATCGCATTACCCGATAATAGTGCATGAGTTGCACAAGCATATATTTCTTTAGCACCATTTTCTTTTATAGCTTTAACAACTAAAGAAAGAGTTCCTGCAGTATCTACCATATCATCTATAATAATACAATTTTTATCTTTTACATCACCTATAATGTTCATAATTTCAGCTCTATTTGGTTCAGGTCTTCTTTTATCAACTATTGCAATAGGGGCATCTAAGGCCATCGCAAGTTTTCTAGCTCTTGTTGTACCACCATGATCAGGAGCAACAACTACTACATTATCTAATTTTTTTTGAATAAAATAATCAGCAAATATAGGTAGGGCAAGGAAGTTGTCAATAGGAATATTAAAGAAGCCTTGGATTTGATCTGCATGTAAATCAAGACACATAATTCTATTAGCACCGACAGTTTGTAATAAGTCAGCCATAACTTTTGCGGATATTGGTTGTCTTGGCGCTGCTTTTCTATCTTGTCTAGAATAACCATAGTACGGCATTATAATATTTATGTGTTCAGCGGAAGCACGTTTTAATGCATCTATCATTATTAATAATTCCATATAATTATCATTAACAGGATTACTTGTTGTTTGAATTACAAAAACTGTATGACCGCGTACTGTTTCTTCTATATTTATTTGAACTTCGCCATCAGCAAATCTTGCAACTTGACATTTAGACAGTTCAATGTGCATATATTTAGCTATTTCTTCTGCAAGTTCTCTATTTGAACTTAATGAAAACAATTTTACTTTTTTACCTGATAATAAAGCCATATTTTTTTCTCCTATTTGTTTTTTAGTATTTTTGTAACTTTTGCTATTATATCATCTTTAGTCATATGATATTCTTTTAACAAATCGTTATATTTTCCTACTTGTCCAAATTGATCTTGAACTCCTATTGCATATACTTTTACTGGTGTATTATGACATACCAATTCACATACAGCACTATGCAATCCACCTATAACATTGTGGTTTTCACATGTTACTACAACTTTTGTCTTATTAATTGAGCTTAATAGAGTTCTTTCATCTAATGGTTTTATAAAATTAGCGCTTATTAATTCTGCTTCAATTCCTTGTTTTTTTAACTCTTCTACAGCAAGTTTTGCCTCGTATACCATTGTTCCTGACGCAATAATGGTAATATCAGCTCCTGTGCTTAGCACATCTGCTTTAAAAAGTTCAAATTTATAATCGTTATCATATACATCAGGTCTTGCTTTTCTTGGCATTCGAATATACATTGGGCCATGATAATTTTCTATTTGTTCAACAGCTTGTTGTAATTGATTAGCATCAACAACATCAAAGATTGTCATTGTTGGTATACTTCTCAAAACTCCCATATCTTCAAAACTCATATGTGTTCCGCCATTTGTTTCAGCTGTAATGCCAGGGTCAGTTCCCCAAATTTTTACATTTTGTTTCGCGTAACAAACCGATATCATTATTTGATCTAATGCCCGTCTTGTTGAAAACGGTGCGAAACTAAATACATTAGGTTTCATATTTGATGCTGCAAGTCCAGCCGCAACTCCAACCATATTTGCTTCAGCAATTCCCACATTAAAACATCTATTTGGAAATTCTTTGTATAGAGGAGCAGTTCCATTAGGCTTAGCTAAGTCTGCATCAAGTATACATATTGTTTCATCTTTTAACATCAATTCTTTTAATTTAGCCGCAAGTGCTTGACGAAATTCCATATTACTTATCCTCCGTTTTTAATTCTTTTAATCCTTGTTCAAGTTGTTCAGGAGTTATCGGCATACTATGATTTCCTAATTTTGCTTGTTCAATGAAACTAACGCCTTTACCTTTAATTGTGTCTAAAATAATAATATGCGGTTTACCTTTTGTTGCTTTTGCGTTTTCTATTGCTTTGGTTATTTCTTCATAGTTGTGTCCATCTATTTCCACCGCATCAAATCCAAAGCTTGTCCACTTATCAACATAATTTCCGACATAAGTTAAATTGGCAGTGTAATCATCTATTTGCATTTTATTATTATCTAAAAAAACAATTAAGTTATCTAAGTGTTGTGCACCCGCAAATTCTGCAGCTTCCCAGTTTTGACCTTCTTCTAACTCTCCATCACCAATAATTACATATGTAATTGAACCATTGTTTTTAATTCTAGAAGCAAGTGCCATACCTACACCGCACGATAAACCTTGCCCAAGAGAGCCCGTTGTCATATCAATGCCTATTGTTTTATTCATATCACAATGACTAGGAAGGTTTGTTTCTATTTTATTAAGTGTGAGTAATTCGCTTTTTGGAAAATATCCACGATGTGCTAGAGTCGCATAAACCGCAGGACCAGCGTGGCCTTTTGATACAACCAATCTATCTCTATCTTCCATTAATGGATTTTGAGGATCTATTTTCATCTCTCTATAATATAAAACAGTTAATAAATCAACTATTGAAAAACTACCCCCTATATGGCCAGAACCAAGAGATGCAATACATTCAAGAGTTAATCCACGGATTTCATTAGCTAGTTTTCGCATATTGCTTTCCATTCTTTCACCTCGCAAAAATATCATATATATTATACACCATTTTATTTTTTTTTGCATTAATTTCGTATATATTTATTATACTCATTAATTTGAACCTTATATCATGTTCCTATATATTAAAAAGGATACTGACAAGAAATATCAGTATCAATAATGTTTATGCCACAAGTTCTCTATTGTACTCCAAAATTAATGCATTTTCAATTTTTTGACGTGTTGTGTTATTTATAGGATGAGCTATATCCATAAATCTACCACTCGTTGCTTTTCTACTTGGCATTGCCATTTGTAATCCCTTTTTACCCTCTATTAATTTCACTTCATGAACAACAAATTCATCATCAATTGTTATAGAAGCAATCGCCCGTAATCTTTTTTGTCCTTCAATCTTTTTAATTTTTACATTTGTAACTTGCATAGAAACCCACCTTTCATATTATTATTGTACCACATGAAAACGTTTTCGTAAATTCATTTGCAAGTTTGTTTGTTTATTATGAATATTAAACACAATATCACATATACTATCATTGTAAGAAAGTGATATATTTTTAGAATATATATCAAGAACTTTCTTACTAAAAATATAGACCACGATATTACTCGTGGTCATTTTCTTTTTTATTTGTTTTTGGAAGAATTACTTTATATCTTTTAGGATCTCCTAATTTTTCTTTACTATAGTTTACAATTTCTTCAATTTGTTCATATGCAGATTTTTTAATTATCATTGCTTGATAGCCTACCATATTAATGAACATATATGTTCCGTCATCAACTATTTTAGTTATGCCATTCCAAGGAATTGAAAACACATTTTGTGGTTTTTGTTCTTCTTGTGCAGTTTCTATTTCTGCTTGTTCTTCTGTTTCTTCATGTAATTCTTCTGTAATATCATCAGACACAGGATGAGCTACTTCATATTCTTGTTCTCTTGCTTCTTCATTTGATATCACTTCTTCTATAGGTTTAACTGTATGGATTTCACCATAATAGTTTTCCTCTTCTTTTTCTTTTTCTACTTCATCAGTAGGCACTTCAAATGAATAGCCTTCTTCGCTTACTGTTACATTCATAAGAACATCACTATAATTTTGAGCTATTTTTTTACGAATAGTATTCTTTTGAATAATTAATAATAACGGATTTAAAAAGAATAGTCCAAAGACACCAAATATTATAATAATAATACACATTGCAATTTGTGGTTTAGGACGGAAGAAATCAACGATTCCCATTATTATTAAGAATAGTCCAAGTATTCTTGTCATAAGTGATGACTTTGATCTTTTAGTAGCTAAATAGCAATTGTATGCTATTAAATCTTCTGGCGTTAGTGTTTGTTGAAATTTTACTTTTTCCATTTTTTTTCCTTTCTTAACCTAATTAGGTATTTTTATTATCTTTATTATATATAAAGGATAATCTTTTTTTAAGGTAGATACCAATTTCTTTTTATTTTGCTTAGTATCTATTATTAGTGAAGAACCGCTCCCAGACATAATTACGTTACCATATGTAGATAATTTTAATACTAATTCTTTTAATCGCGGTTCACATATATATGCTGTTTCTTGTAAATCATTGTAGTACGTTTCATTATTTAAATCTTTTAATATATCTGTAGTTCGTTGTTTAGTTGGTTGTAAATCATATTCTTTAAATACCATTGCCGTATCTATATATATATTCGGACATATTAAAATAAACTCTTTGGGTCCTATTTTGATTGGGGTTATTTTATCACCTATATTTTCAACTAAACAAGTGCTATCATATAAAGAGTATGGTATATCCGCACCAAACTGTTTCAAGAAGTCTATTAACTCCAATTGTTCTACTTCTATTTTTTCTTTTTTAGATATCGCTTTGATTATTTCTCCAGCGTCCATACTAGCACCGCCTAACCCAGCACCAAACGGGATTTGTTTTTTTATTTTTATTAAGTAATTCGTTTTTATATTATACTTTTGTTTAAATGCGGTTAAAACCTTTAGAATCAAATTATTGGCAGTTGTATCATATTCTGGATGATATATATATTTAATTATATCTTTTGTGGAGTTTGTTTTAATTGATATCTTATCATATAAATTAATTTTTGTGTTAATCATTTCTAAGTTATGATAATTATCTTCTCTTTTATTCATTACCCTAAGTATTAAGTTTAATTTAGCTTTCACCTTTATTTTCATATTTCACCTATAAAAGAATTTTCATTTTACCATTTGTTTCTATACCACCAAAAGCTTCTCTTCCTTTTTCGATTAATCTTAAACAGCCTTCAAAATCAATTGTTTTATTGCAAGATGTTGATGCGACCTTAATTGCTATAACAGCCGGATCATACGTGTGAATGTTAATTCGTTTAGGACTAGAAGCAAAATTCGCGCCTGATGCAATCAACGCTTCAAAATTTGAGCCACAAGCTCCTGCAATTATGCACATTGAATCTTGTGAAAAATGCTTTCTTATTTTTCTGATTGCGTCAATAAAATTATTGGTATTCTCATAATTTGATAATTCTTTTATCCCTTTTCCATTATATACATCGTGTCCTGTAATTACAACAATATCCGGTGTAAGCGTAAGTATAATATCTTCTATTTTATCTTTTAATTCCTTTTCTTTTATATATATGCCATCTACATGTATCCCCACTTCTTTGTATAGTGCAATACAACTATCTAAATATTCTTGATCACCATCTATATGTAATACTCTACCAAATAGTGGAGTTTTATTGTTTCTTAGTTTCCCTTTTATTAATAATGATCGTTCGTATGAATGTTTTAGCTTTTCTTCTTTTTCAACAAGAGTCAATGGGGCTTCAGTTACTTTATCTAGTTTTGTTTTTCTAACAATTCTATGAGTATATCCTTTTAATAACACATCTTCATCATTAATTTCTTCTATTATATAGATAATTGGATCTACATCTTTTTTTAATATGACCAAATCACTAACTTTCATTTAAACCACCATTATATTATATGTGGTTATTTATTAATTGTGATATATATATCATTAGAAAGTTTCACAATTTGTTCAACTGTTAGACTTTCTGCTCTCACCGTTAATGGTAAATTATTGTTTTTCAAGACTGATTCTATTTGCTCTTTAGACATATCATAAGCAACCTTTATATTATTGTACAAAGTTTTTCTTCTTTGTGTAAATATATTACGATTAAATTTTAGAAAGAAAGCTTCATTTAATACATTAAATTTTTCTTTTTTTAAAGTTATTGAAATAACAGAGCTCTCAACTTCAGGAGCCGGAATGAAACACTTTGGTGATACATTAAATAAAATTTTAGTATCAGTATAGTATTGAATGAGAACGCTTAAACTATTATAATCTTTGGTTGAAGGTTTTCCAGCTAGTCTCATCGCCACTTCTTTTTGAACCATTACTATTATTTGTTTTATTTGCTTAGTTTCTTCTAGTACTTTGGTAAGAATAGCAGTTGTTATATAATATGGTAAGTTGGCTACCAAGATAACATCTTCATTTTGAAAATATTTTTCAATTTCTTTTTGGATATCTATCTTTAAGAAGTCTTGATGTATAATGTTGATTTTTTCATTTTTGTCAAATCGTTTACTTAAAACAGCTATCATATCTTTGTCAATTTCATAACATACCAGTTTTTTAGCTTTTTGTGCTAAGAAGTCAGTAAGTGAGCCTAAACCAGGACCTATTTCTATTATATTTTGATTTTCTAAGTTTGTTGATTCTACTATTTTTTTTAGTATATTTTGATCAACTAAAAAATTTTGCCCATAGTTTTTTTTAGCCTTTATATTTTCTTTGATAATTATATCTCTTATTTCCATATTCATTATTCCTTATTCATACCAATTATACCATATCTAATTAAATCTTGCAAGAAAAGAAAAACTACATTTCATTAATTGTGAAATGTAGCTTAGTTTATTATTTAAAATCATCTTCTGTTAAGTCGTCTTCATCGTCATCATAAATTTCATCATCTTCTTGACTTTCTATTTCTGTTATTTCATGTTCAAAATCATCATCATCCATATTTTCTAATTCACGAGCGATATCATCATCTTCCTCATCGTCATCAGAAATATAACTATCATCAAAGATATCATCTTTCAATTCATTCTTCTTAACATCTTCATCATTGTAATAAATTTCTTCATAATCGCCACCATCTTTATCTAAAACAGCAGTTGATTGACGTTCTTTTAAATCCCAGCAGTCATCACCACAATATACAAAAATTCCAGATTCCATAAAGTCCGCTATAAATTGTGCAGCATGTTGTTTTGCTTGTTGTGGTTTGTATCCCTTAATTTCCATTACTTCTGTCATTATTGTTAGTATTTTTTGAGGTTTACGTTTTTTCTGCAAGAGTTCTACCGCTATTTCTAATAATGATTTATCTTTTTCTTTAACTCCCATGTTTATCCTCCATTATATTCTTTAACTTTATGTATTATACTATACTTTGATTTAAATTGCAAATCATTATCTTTTTTATTTTGTAATTATTTAAATTAATGTATATATCATAATGCCAACAAGTCCTGGTATTCTTAAAACTCCTATAATTAATAACGTAAATACATTAATTGGAATGTTCAAATTAAAGTATGATCCTATAAAATTAAATAAGAACAAAATAATAATTCCAAATAAAAATGATTTTAACGACCATTTTAATATATTCACCGCTTGTGTAAAAAACTTTTTCATATATATCCCCCCTCATAATTATATGATGAAGATTTTTATTTATGATATTTATTATATATATCAAACACTGTCATATTAAAAGTTAGAGGACTAATAGATATATATCCAAGCTTAATAGTTTGAATGTCGCCATTAGGTTCATCTAATAAAGGTGCTGTTGTATCACAAACTGAATAGAAAAGATTATCTTCTCTTTTTTCATATATTGTTTTATATGTACTTTTGGCTTGATGTGTAATTTTTATGCCTTTGGATGTCGCAGGTAAATTTATATTCCATATTACTTTTTCATCTAGCATCTTGGTATTTATTAAATATTTCATTACCTCATCTATATATTTAGCTCCATCAAAGCTATCATATTTACATGAAAACGCCATTGCTATTTTGCCCTTCATTAACCCTTCTGCCGCTGCCGCAACAGTTCCTGAATAAACAATATCATCACCGACATTATAACCACGATTAATACCCGATGCAACAACATCAATATCTAAGTTTAATTCATTTATAGCATATACTACACAATCACTCGGTGTTCCATTTAATGAATATGTATCCACTCCATCACATATATCTTTACATTTTTCCATCATTAATCCACTTTTAATAGTCAATGCATGTGAATTTGCTGACATCTCATTTTTAGGTGCAACCACTACAATCCTTTTTGCATAAGGTTTAAGTTTTTCAACAAGAATTTTTATTCCCTCTGCTTTTACGCCATCATCATTTACAACTAGAAAGTTCATTAAAAAGCCTCCGGATGTTCATTCTTGTATGCATATAACGTTTGATCTAATTCTTCTAATAGTTTTTTCATTTCTGTTTTAGAATAAATTGTTGCTCCTGCAGCTTGTAAATGTCCTCCACCACGATAATGTGTTGCAACTTCATTAATTGAAATAAATCTAGATCTAATTCGGACTCTAATCTCTTTATCGGGAGATTCTTTTTTATTTAATACTACTTCTGGTTTTGGTAACATTTGGTCTACAAATGCGACCCAAATAAGCGAACCTTTTATTGAATCTAATGTGTTAACTAAATTCGCCGCATCTTCTTTTGTTACTTGGAAACGTTCCATTACTTGTTTAGTGAAATATATATAAGCTACACCATTTGGAGTTATTTTAAAATGATTATATACGTATCCTTCAAGTTCTAGCGTTTTAGCATCTTTTACATATAAACCTGGATATATATCCTCAGTATCAATGCCTTTATCTAATAGCCATCCTGCGTTAGATAATGTTTCACTTGTAACTCCACGATATCTGAATCTACCTGTATCAGTTATAATGCCAAGAAACAAGCATTTTGCAGCATCAAGTGTAAGTTCTAATCCGTCTTGTTCCCATTGTTTAAAGATACTTGTCATGATTGATGCACAAGCGGGCGATGTCGGATCAACATATATTAAATTTCCATAATCAGGTGAATCATCATGATGATCAATTTTAATAATATACTTTCCTAATTTATATCTTTCATCACAAATACGTTTTTCTAAAGATGTATCTACTACTATTACTAAAGCGTCTTTATATACACTATCATCAATTATATCATTTTCACCATATGGTGCAAGGTATGCAGGTATTTCATCACCAACAGCATATATATGCTTGTTTGGAAAGTTATGTTTTAAGTATTTTTTTAACCCTTGTTGAGTTCCTATGCAATCTCCATCCGGTCTTACATGACGGTGAATAATAATTGTATCATATTTTTTAATCTGTTCTAGTATTTTATTAAACATTTGTTTCTCCTTTTACTACTTTATTTAACTCTTCAATTACACTATTAATCATATCTAAATTATCAATTGTGCAGCCACTAGCTTGAAGATGGCCGCCACCACCAAATTTAACTGCTACTTGATTTATATTTAAGCCACTTGATCTAATTTCGGCATAAACTTTTCCATCCACATCTTCCGTGAAATTAGCCCATACTTTTATTTCTTCAATTCCTGCCATGATATTTACCATACCTCTAGATATATCGAAAACAGTAGCATTATACTTTTCTACATCCTCCTTGGTGTTTATTAGATAGCCTACACCATTTGGAGTCATTTTAAATTGTGTAGTAAGGTATGCTCTTAGTTTTACTGTAGCAAGTTTTTCAGTATATAATTTGTTATATATATATTCAGTATCTATTTTATGTTTCATTAGTTTACTTACAATACTATATGTTTTAGCATTTGCGCTTGAATATCTAAACCTACCACTATCAGTAACTATGCCTGTGAATAATAGTGATGCTCCTAAATCTGATATCTTCATTTTCATCTTAAATACCATTTCCGCAATTATTCCTGCACAACTTTCAAAAGAAGTATCAACATGAACAATATCCCCATATTCACCTTGAGGTATGTGGTGATCTATTTTTATTAGTTGGTGCCCTAATTTATATCTTTCATCATTTATTAATTTTTCACTACCACAATCAACGATTATTACTAGTGCATCAGTATACTCTGCATCATCAATTTGATCCATATTTCCCATCCAAGAATAACGTTCATTCATATCACCAACTACAAATACACTTTTTTCTGGAAATGTTGAAATTATAGCCTCTTTTAGGCCCAGTTGCGATCCTAGTGCATCACCATCAGGTTTTGAGTGTCTGTGGATAATTATTTTATTATTTTCATTTATCGCATTATATATATCTTGATACATTATCAATACCTCCGTGATAGTTTATTATAACACATCCTTGACTTTTTTCAAAATAAAAAGACTACTGAGAAATTCTCAGTAGCCAATTTTATTGATTATTAGCCTTCAAATACAATTGTAATCTTCTTAGTTCTAATTTGTGAATCAAGAGTGAAACCAATTGAATTCGCAGCATCTTGAACAGTTATTGTAAATGTAATATGATATAACTAAAATTGATTACTCTTCAGTTTGAGAATTAGCGAAAGTTACAACAATACTTTGTAATCTTCTATTACCTTTTGTTCCACCTACTGTAAATACTACTTTTGTACTACTTCCTTGCCATGTATCTGTTGTAAATGTATTAGGATCTGAAGTTATTTCGTTAGTGCCATCATTACTACCAAAAATAAGTTTTATCGAAATTATTGTCTTTGTACTTGAAATAGTAAATGTATTACTACCATATACACGGATTGCTGCACCATTATCATAATATTTTGGAGCATTTTTATTTGTACCTTTATCAAAAGTAATTGTTACACCATCTATTGTAAGGGAAGTTACTTCTGCTTTATTTTGGTATCCTTGATTTGTAAAATCAAGTGTTACTTCATTTTCGTTTGGTTCTGGTTTTACTTCTTCTTCAAGAACTTTTTCACCTAATTGTACTAACCAACCATTTTTCATTTCTTTTGTACCGTTATAGTTTGTCATAACACCATAAACAACAACGATATCACCAACAACTGGTTTATCAGATTTCATAGCATCAAAACGTACTTTACCAGTAAGGTCATATAAACCATAAACGACAAATGTATTTCCATCTTTATCTTCAAGTGTCATATTTCCATATGTAGGATTTTCGATTGATTTAACGTAGCCTGCTACATAGTATTTTTCATCTGTTGTATTTCCTACTTCAGGAACTAAATTGCCAAGTTCTTCAAATGATTTAACTGGGAATTCAGTTTTAATTTCAGGTTTTGGATCTGGGTCTGGAGCAACTGCATTTGAAGCTTTATATAAGTGACCAACAAATGATGTTTTAGCATAACTTGTTTTACTTGAACTAAATGTTGTAAAAGTTCCATAAGTACCTAAATAATATGATGTACCATCGATTGTAGTAACTAATGTTTGTAATTCTGCATCGAATGTCCAAACTGTAGTAGCTGTATCAGCGACTCTAATTTGGTTTTTACCACTATCATTCATAAATACTTCAATGTATTTTTTAGTTTCGCCTTCTAAATAATAGAAATGGAATCCGCCTTCGCATGCTTCAAGATAAACTTTAGCAGCTTCATAATCATTTTCTGATGTTGCAAGGAAATTACCTGACATTGAACCAGAGAAGTATAATTCTTTACCTTCTAACTTCTTTTGGATAACCATTAGATTATATGCAACACCAACTTCAGGATCAGTAACGATAACTTTTGTGCTTGGTTCAGGAATAATTACTTGTTCATCACCAACAAAATATTCACCATCACGACCTGCAAAGATAACACGGATTGCACCTGTATAATCTGCCTTTGAATTACCATAGTAGTAAGCAAAGATTGTAACTTCAGTGTCAGTATCTTTTACTGCAGCAACTTTATCAGGAATTGTAGAATAGTATAAACTAATTGAAATTGCATCAGATGCTGTAGATTCTTTTAATACAACATAATCACCATCAGAAGCAACAACACCACGAATCATTAGATATTGTCCATAAGGGGCGTCTGCAGCTGTAAATGCTTTAAGTTCTGCAAATGTAACTTCTTTTGGAGCATCAATTTTCCATGTTCCTTCTTCATAAGAAGTATAAGAAACGATTTCAGTAATTTGAGGTGTACCATTGAAATAACCAACGATACCGATAAATTCAACTTTATCACCAGGTTTTAACATCTTAGTTTCGCCATTAACTGTGATACCATTTTTAGCTCTAACATAAACTAAAATTGAGCCTGTATTGTCTTTTAAGTAATAGTTATTGTAAGAACTAAATACGACTTCAACAGTACCAGCAAGTTTAACTACTGAACCTTTTTCAAGTTTAACAGCGTCTTCAACAGCAACTTTATTTAACTTTTTAACTGTAAATTTAACTGTTGCAGTGACGGTTGCTTCACCAACTTTAATTTCTGCTGTTGCAGTAAATGGAGTATCAACTTCAACGATTGAGAATTTGCCATCTTTATATGGAGCATCCGCAGGAATATTCCATACGATTGTTGCGTTATATTCTTGATTTTCATTTGGTAATGCTAATGAAGATCCAGCTGCGTAATCACCTGATAAATCTTCAAGTAATGCTTTAACTAAATTTGCTTTTGTTTCATCATCTAGTGATGGAGCTGCAGCTTCTTCAATTCCGCCATCCCATAATAAATGGTTCTTTAAAAGACGTGAGTCTCTATCATAAGTAACACCTGTAATGTTAACATATTTACCAACATATGATTTTAAGATTTCTTTTTGATCAGCATTATAAGATTTGTAATAAATCCATGCAACTTCACCAGTGGTAGGGTCTACTAATTTGAATTCATCAGAAGTCTTACCATTTGATCCTTCTTCAAGTTTAGCATAAATCTTATAAAGATTTCCGCCAAGGTAACCAACTGGAAGATTTTCGTTCCATGTTTTTTCCCAAGTGTCAACTGAAATTTCAGTATGAGCAGGAACTTCTATACCACGATCATCAACAACTTCAACGATGATTTCAGAACCAATTTGTAAGCTTCCATAATAAGAGTAAATATTACCTGTAACTCTTACTGTATCGCCAACTTTAACATCTACTTTGTTATTGTATACATAAATACCAGCAGTTCCGTCATGAATCATGAATTGGCCAGTGCCTTCTGCATTTAATTTAGTAGTAACAACACCATAAACTGTAGTTTTATAAACAACACTACTATTAGAAACTAAGCCTTTTTCTACGCCTTTTTCTTCATAGATATATTGATATGCTGCGGCTTTTGCATCAGCAATAGTAACAGCAGGAATTTCAGCAACACATAATACTGTGAAATTGAATTCTTTTTTCTTTGTAACTGTACCAGTTTTTTCTTTATCGTTTTCTGTATATGTATATTCTGTAGAAATTGTAGCAGTTAATTTAACTTTTACATGTTTTGAACCTTCTGGATTACTTTGATCTACTAATGTAGCATCTTCATGTTCTGGTGTTGGAACAGTAACTTTACCAGTTTCAGGATTGATGATATCTGGATGATCACTAGCCCAAGCAACAGTTGTATCAGCAAATCTTGTTTTTGTAACAAGAGTTAAATTGCTTGTAATATCTTTCATTGCTGAATCGTCCCACAATAATTGTTCATAAATTGTAGTAGCATTCTTTTCAGCAGCAGCTTTCTTTTCAGCTTTATCACTGTTAACATTGTTATTACAACTAAATAATGTAAAAACTAAAGCAACTAATGCAATAAAGCCTAACATTTTTTTACCAAGTTTGGTAAGAGACATACGTTCTTTTCCTCCTATATTGTATGTTATTTTATATTAATTTTTAAATAAGTTAATTAATACCTAAATAAATTAATCAACAAACTCAATATCTTTCATTTGAGTTATCATCATTTGAACAGTACCATCATGAACATTATTATCTGAAGGATCATAATATCCCATTATACATGTTAATGATTTAAATGTTTTGCCCACAAAATAAGCACCTGTATCAATTCTTTGTCCCTCATCATCTCTTAGAGTGACATTATTATCAATACGTATTTGGATTTTTTGTGTTTGATTGTTTTCATCAGTATATGATGCATAAAGGGTTATTGCATTGCTCTTTTCATTCTTAGCATCATAATAATCAATGATTGTTAATGAAGTTGTTATTTTTAAAATATTTCCTATGTTTTGTTCATTCGCTACATAGTCTTTAATATTAGTAACTTCATTTATTTTTATTTCTTCTTGAGCATAATATGATTGAATTTTAATCTTTGATGATGTAACACTTGAAATTTGTAAACAGCCGTTATAATAACCAACTGTTCCTGAAACGATTACAGAATAACCTTGTTGTAATTTGTTATTTTCAGTATAACCACCATATAGGTAAATTCCATAAGTTTGTCCATCTAATGTTTGTTGTAAGAAAGCTGAGCCAGAGCCTATTTTTCTTGAAACAACACCATGAACACGAATCTTTTTACCTGCGTCCTTTTTATCAAGGATTGCTTCAGGAGTTCCATATTTTTCATGAACTTCTTTTAAATTCATATCAATATAATCTTTAGAGTAATCATAGTCAGGATCATCTTGACCATAAATTCTAACTTTTGCAGCAATAAGAGGTTTAATAGCATCAATAAATTCTGAATCATATGTTGTAGCGCTAGCCTTACTATTAGCTAAGCCAACTTCAACAATTTGTAAGTTTAATAATCTACCATCGGCCCATACCCAAGCAAGATGTCTATTTCCTGTTGTATCAACATTTTCTGGATCTTTACCTGGTTTGCCGTTGTCTGTTTGTAATACTATTGTTTTAGCATTTTTTAAAACTTCTTTTGTGTAATTAGAAGCAGAATATCCCCAAGGATCAACTTTGTATGTTGATTCAGGTGTATCAATTCCTATATAACGTATTGTAATAGTTCTACTTCCACTCTTAAATATTGTAGTATCGCCATCAACAAATTGTTGAACAGTTACAACACCAATACCATCTTCATAATAATCTTTGCCTTCATAGTCTGCTGTTAATTTTACACGATCTGTAACAGGAGTAGTAAATGTATACTCTTCCCATTCGGCTTTTAATTCAACATCTGTATTTGCGGTCTTATCAATAGCTGTAATTAACTCGCCATCTAAATACCAACCAACGAATCGATATCCCGCTCTTGTTGCAACAGGAAATTCTAATAACCCTGCATTTTCCTTAAATTTTATTTCATAATATTCTGAACCGTTTACTTTACCGCCATTAGCATTGAAAGTAGCGGTGTATTCTTTTTTGTTAACACAACTTGTTATTGTAAATAGGAAAACAATAGCAAGGATAATTGATATTATTTTCTTTTTCATTTTATTTTTACCTATTACGCTTAATATTCAAATTATGAATATAAGATAGCGTCGATTGTATCACTATAAGCTTTATCAATATCAACGTTTTGATATAAAACACTTTGTACTAATGTAGCTACTTCATCACGTGCTTTACTTGAACCACGGAATGCAATACTTGTATAGAACCAATCTTGTTGTTCTAGACCAACTTTTTGAGCTAAATTTTGAGTTGTTGGTTTGTAAATGATGTTACCATCACCATCAACCATTTTACCTGAAATATGATTTTGATAATCATCTGAATTTAAAACATCTTTTCTAATTGGGAAGTAAGAAGTACTTGTACACCAATCTAATGCTGATTCATAATTTGTTAAGAACTTCATAAATAACCATCCTGCAAGTTCTTCTTGAGCATCTTGACGTTTGAATAATGTAACGTTTGTACCTTGTTGAATTACTTGTGGATTATTTAAATCTTTTTGTGGATATGCTGCTACACCAACTTCAAATGAACCATCACTTGGAACGTTGTATGAAGCACCTGCACTTGAACCAAGAGTCATAACGATTTGTCCTGCTTTAAATGCATCTGATGAATAGTTAGTGCCAAAGAATGTAGTAGTTTTTAGATTACCTTTATCACTTTGTTCTTTATACCAGCGGATTGCTGCTTTAGATTCGTTGTTGTTAAATGCATAAACACCTTTGCTATTTTTATCAAACTTAGTATATTCTCCACCCCATTGTTGAGTTAAAGTGATGAATAAGTTTGATTCTGAGTCATAAGAGAAACCTGCTACTGCTTTACCATCATTTTTTAGTGTTGCACATTCAGTAGTTTGTCTAAATTTTTCAGAAATGTTTGCTACATCATCCCAAGTTTTAGGAACGCTCCAACCATATTTATCAAACATTGTTTTATTGTAATATAATACTTCTGTTGATTTATTGAATGGAACACTGTACATTGTACCTTTTGAATCATATACAGTTCCTTCAGCCCAGAAACCATCGATATATTGTTCTTGTTCGCTTTTTGTTAGACCGATTCTTTCTGTTTCGCCATTTGCTAATGTTTGTTCAAGAGTAGAATTAATATAAGGATCTAAACCTCTTGCTACTGTACCATCAATATATAGAGCAACATGGTCAGGATATGTTTGTGCTACTGTAGGAATTTCATCAGCTGCGATACCATTTGTAATAGTATCTCTTAAAGTTGTATAGTCACCAAGTGAAACTTGTGTAACTTTAATATTTGGATATCTTGTTTGGAAATTTTCAATAATTCTTGCAATAATTTCTTGGTTTACTTGTCCCATTGCATGCCAGAATTCAATACTAATTTCTTTATTAGTATCTAGTGGAACAACGTTAATTTCTTCTTCTGGTTTTGGGGTTGGGTTACCTCCACAACTTGCGATTGCGAATAGAGAACCTAAAACAACTAATAACATTAAAAACTTTTTCATTTTCTTCTCCTTTTTATTTTTATATGTTTACTAAAACAAGTTTAGTTTTAGCCTTTGATACCACTTCGTGATACACCACGCATGATATATTTACGTAAAAATATAAACACGAAGAGTAGCGGTAAGGTAACAACTGTTGTTGCTGCCATTTGTAAGCCTTGAGCTGTTCTTCCTTCTGAATCTGAGAATGAAGATCTCAAGCCTGTAGTAATTAATCTCATATTTTTGTCACGAGTAACCATCATTGGCCATACATACGCATTCCATGAACCCATTAGTTTTAAAATTGTAATGGTAATAATTGTAGGCATAGCAATTGGAATCATAATTTTAATTAAATATTTAAAATCACTAGTTCCATCTACTTTTGCTGCGTAATATAACTCATTTGGAATTTGTTTAAAGTTTTGCCTTAATAAGTAAATGTAATATACACTAATTAGGAATGGCACAATCATTGCCCAATAAGTATCGATACCAGATGTACCAAAAATTGTTTTTGCGGTTTTTGTTACTGTGATATAGTTAGTAATAACCATCATTTCACCTGGAATCATCATTGTAGCAAGGAAAAGTGTAAAAATAATTTCACGACCGAAGAACTTAATTCTTGAAAACGCAAATGCTGCCATAACAGTAGTAACTACTGTACCAATTGTAGAAAATACACCAACAACAATTGTATTAAAAATTAATCTTCCTGCATTTAATCTTGTTATCGCTTCTGGATAATTTGATAACGCAAGATCATATTTGCCTAAACCAGGAATAAGTGTAGGTGTAGGTAAATCGATTTCTGCCGCTGTCTTTAAAGATGTTGCAATCATCCAATAAAACGGAATAATCATACAAAATGCCATAAAAACTAAGAATGTATAACATATTATACGTTTAATAATTCTAAAAACTTTTTCCCTTTTTATTACTTCTGTTGCTGTATCGCCAACAACAGCTTGTTTGTTTTCTGGAATATGGTTTATTATTCTACGTCTATACTTGTTAGGCTTTTTTTCAACAAGTTTAAGACTTAGATACGCTACTAGAAGTACTAAACATATGCCTAAAATAAATAGATACATAATCAATTAACCTCCTTCTAATAGAACACTTTCTTTTTGCTTACATACCTGTTAACGGCTGTAAATGCTAAGATTATGATAAACAAGATTACCGCACCTGCAGATGCTGCACCAGCATCGCCGCCTTCTTTTAATTTATCATATATATACCATACAACGGTTGCCATATTATGTCTTGTGCCAACGCTTTGGGCAGACTTACCAAAGATTGCGACAACTGAGGTATATTCTTTAAATGCACCTATAAGTGAGGTTATTAATAGATAAAATATTTGTGGTGATAATAGTGGAACAGTTATTTTCATAAATGTTCTTAACTTTGATGTACCATCAATTTGAGCGGCTTGATAGTACTGTTTATCAACACCTTGTAAAGCACTTAATAAAATTAACACTTTAAATGGAAGTGAATTCCATACGATATACACTAATAAAACAACTAATGATGTAAAGTATTGGCTGTTAAATACTGAGTTTCCACTAGCAAAGCTAAACAATAGGCCATTTTCTGCATTTCCACCCAACCAGTTTATTCCTTTACCACCAAATAGTGAAATTATTGTATTGATTAAACCTTGGTTACTTTCAAACATAACTGAGAATACCATACCGATTGCGATTGTGTTTGTAACATATGGCAAGAAGAAAATTGTTTGAAATACTTTTTGTAAACTTTTAATTGAGTTTAATGCAACAGCAATTAAAAGCGATAATAAGATTGATAGAGGAACAGAAACAAAAACTATTATCAACGTATTAATTAAATATTTTATAAAAGGATTTCTTGGATTAAATATTAATTTATAGTTAGATAACCCAAACGACTCATATGTACCAGTCATATAGTTGTAATCTTCCTTGAATGAAATAATAAACGTATTAATTAGAGGATAAAAAGTAAATATTCCTAACAATATGATTGCAGGCAATAAGTACAAAATACCTCTTATGAAATTGGTACTTGCTTTTCCTTCAACCATACTATTGAATTCTCTCTTCCGTTACTTTATCAAAAACAAAGAATTTGTTTTTCTTGATAAACGCTTTTGCTGTGGTTTCCTCTTTTAATTCCACACTTGAATCTACAATAAAGCGGAATGTATCTTTTTCTGAATTTGGATTTACACCTGTAACAAGTTTATCACGGCCAATATATTCAACATGTTGAATGTATATTGACATATCGCCATCAGGGCTTATTTCAAATCCTTCTGGTCTTATACCTATTGTGACTTCTTGATTAGAAAGACTAGTAGTTGCAATTTTTTCTTTACCAACGTAAAGGTTTCCTTCATGTACTACACCACTGAAAATGTTAATAGGTGGAGTACCTAAGAATTTTGCAACAAATTGATTTGTAGGATTTTCATAAACTCCTTGTGGAGCTCCTTTTTGTTGCATTACTCCGAACTTCATTACAACAATCTCGTCTGATATACTCATTGCTTCTTCTTGGTCATGAGTTACGAAAATAGTTGTAATACCTGTTTCTCTTTGAATTCTTTTTATTTCTTCACGAGTTTGTAAACGTAAACGTGCATCTAGATTTGACAATGGTTCATCTAGTAACAACACGCGCGGTTCTTTTACCAAAGCTCTTGCGATTGCAACACGTTGTTGTTGACCGCCTGATAATTGGCGTGGCTTACGATTCATTAACTCTTCGATACCAACTAAACGTGCATACTTTTGAGCTCTCGCCAACGCTTCTGCTTTAGTTAACTTCATATTTTGTAAGGGGAACATAATGTTTTGCTTTACAGTCATATGTGGATATAAAGCATAGTTTTGGAATACTAAACCTATTCCTCTTTTTTCTGCAGGTAGTGAAGTTACATCTTCATCTCCGAAAAAAATTTGGCCCGAGGATGGTTCTAACAATCCAGCAATCATGTATAATGTTGTTGATTTACCACATCCAGACGGACCAAGCAAACCAATAAGACGTCCAGAAGGGATGACTATATCTAAGTCATCTACTGCTCTTACTTCTGAGTTCTTATCGGCAAATATTTTTGTTAAATGAGACAAGCGAATATCCATAATACAAATCCTCCTCGTTTGACTATATTTGTCTATTTTCATCTTGAAATATTATCTCTATGCTTATTATATCATATTCGAATATCTTTTTCAAAAGAAGTGAATAATAAAGTTCTAAATTTCGACATTTTATTTATTTTTATTAAAAAAAGTTGTAGACTTAAAATATCTACAACTTTTTTTATATGTATAATTGCTTAGCGTTTTTTTCCTATTTATTCTTTCTTCCCTCTAACGCATACTTAAGAGTTAGAGCATCTACATATTCTAGATCTCCTCCTGCAGGCAAACCATATCCAATTCGCGATATTGTTAAACCATCGCGAGCTAATATTTTTTCTAAATATAGTGCTGTTGTTTCACCATTCATTGTGAAACTTGTAGCTATTATTATCTCCTTAGTTTCTTGTGTTATTCTTTGTTCTAATTGTTCTATATTCAATTGATTGGGGCCCACTCCATCTAATGGAGAAATTAGTCCTCCTAGGATATGATACATTCCATTGTATTGGCCTGTTTTTTCAATGGCCAAAGCATCTTTAGCATCCTTTACGACCATTATTTGTTCATGACTGCGATATAGATTTGAACAAATTTCACAAGTATCTTCTAATGTATACATTCCACATATTTTACATTTCTTAACCTGCTTTTTTGTTTCTAGTAGTACTCTCGCAAATCTTTCCACTTCATCACTTGACATATTTTCTATTACATGAAAAGCATACCTTGAGGCTGTTTTTTTGCCTACACTTGGTAGTTTTTCAAAACATGTAGAAAGATTTTCTAAGAATTTAAAATCATCCATTAAAACATTCCGCCCATATACGCTTTGTACTTAGAAAGTTTTTCTTCTGTGTATGCGGCGATTTCTTCGTTTGCTTTATGACTTGCTGCAACAACCATATCTCCTAACAATTCAAGATCTTCTGGTCCTGTTACTTCAAAATCACTATCAATTGTAACTTTCTTTATTTCATGGTTTCCGTACATAACAACTGTAACCGGGCCACTTGAAGTTGTGAACTCACTTTCTTCTATTTCTCTTTGAGCGTTTTCAATTTCTCTTTGCATTTGTTGTAATTTACGAATCATTTGTGGATTCATTTGTTATTCCTCCTCTTTTTCTACAATATCTTCACCAAAAAAACTTTCAGCTTGGTGAATTGATTGATTTTTCTTACTCGATAACGTTGATGTATTTATAACAACAACCTTTAATTCAGGGTTTTTGATTGGTGTAAGTCTTGGATATTTTATTCCCATGTTATATTGGCCAGCATACTCTAATCTCTTTTCTTGCCATGTGTTTTCTGGCAATGCGATAAAATCATAGTCTTTGCCAAATGTAATCTTCAAAACTTGTAGTGCATTTGTATGGCCTTTAGGTTCCATTAGGTGATTACACATGGAAGCGTGTGGATAAACTATTAACAACTCGTTGTATCCATTAGCTGTCAAAGTTCCTTCTGACAACAATTTAGCAGTTGGAGATAATAAATGTCCTACTCTATCTTCTAGTTTAGACCAGTTTGAAAGAATATTTATTTTTTCTTCACGGCATTTTTGATCCCTTGCTTGATGTAATATTCTTTCCACAATTTTTACATCATATACTTTCGCACTTTCATCTGTTGTTTCAAGTTCTTTTGCTTCTCTTTGAAGTGGCGTTCTTATTACAACAGTTCTTTCGTTTTTAATCAAACTTGGTCTTTCTTCTACTTTAGATGTTGGCGTTTCAACTTCTTCCTCTTTAGCCTTAGCAATCACAGGTTCTGTAGTTTTTTCATTTTCATTTTCTTCTGGTTCCCTCACAATTTCAAAAGGACTACGACGTTTTGTTAAGCCGCCATCTAGTTTAGTGTTAATTTCATCAACTTTGGTTTGAATTTCTTGAATTCTTATGCTTAATTTAATACTATAATCTTTAGCGTCTTGAATAGCTTGTTTGTTATCTTGGATTAAACTCATATAATCATCACTATGCTGATTTGAAAGTTCGTTGACTTTATCTAACAAATCATTATAATTTGCTATAATACTATTCGTTAATTCTCCTCTTGTATCCACAATCTTAGATTGAATATCATTAATTGCATTTTCTATCTTAGTGTTAATTTCTTCCTTATACTCAGCATTATCAGTTACATTAGCTAATTTATTTTCCATTTCTGATAAACTAAGTTGTAAATTTTGAACCAATGTTACCAAAGAAATATAATTTTCGTTAAGTTGATCGACTTCTGTGTTACTTGTGTAATTTTCATCACCACTTACATTCACCATCTTCATGTTTCTCGCCAATTCATCAACTCTATTAATAATCATATCCAAATATTCTTCCACAACAACAATTCTTTCCTTTAAATCATTGCTCGTTGAACTGTTATTTTTACTGTCTTGAGAGTCAAAAGTAGTAATATTTGAAACTTTTTCTTCTAAATTTGCTAACTTTTGATATATTTCTGAATTATCTTGAACCTCTCCCACAGCGTTTGAGTTTTCGTTTTCCTCAAGTTTAGTGATTCGATCTAATAACTCTTGATAGTTGGTTGTGTCTGTTTTTTGTTCGAAATCAGATGTTTTTAGGCACATTTCTTGATTTTCTTGTACTTCTCTCGCAGCGTTTGAGTTTTCATTTTCCTCAAGTTTAGTGATTCGATCTAATAACTCTTGATAGTTGGTTGTGTCTTTATTTTCTTTTACACTTGCACTATTTTTTATATTTTCTAATTCTTCTTTTATTTTACTTATTTCTGACCCTAGTTCAAAGTTTTCTAAGGTGTTAGGTTCTTTAATTTCTATCGTCTTATTTTCTACTGTATTAATTCTTTCATTTAATTGTTGGTCAGTTGTTGGTGTGTTTTCAGCTTCATGTGCTGTTGTAGCTTCTAGTTTTACTTCTATTTCTTGAATGCTTTCACTAATTTCTTGGATTTTTTCTTCCAACTGAGCCGGTTGAGCTTTATTGGCCAAAGATAAATCTTCTAGCATACTTATTTTGGCTTCTATTTTTTCTTTAAATGTTTGAATGTTCTGTCTGTTAACCTCTGCATTTAATTTTTTAACTTGATTATCAAGTGTATTTATTCGTGAAATTATTTCCGTTTCACCTTCACCACCATTTACAACTTGAATATTTTCTATCTTTTCTTCAATTTTTTGGATTTGTGCTAACACGTCTATATCTTGAGCGGCACCATTAATTATTTTAATTATCCCCACTTCTAAATAGATTTTTGGCGAATTAGTAAATCTAATTTTATTTTGAATGTCAACGAACATATCAACATAATAGAATAATTTACTTTCGCTTGTTTGTGTTGCTAATTCTACAAAATCTTCTTTATTATATATATATTGAATTTTTGAGCCTTCTCTTAAGTTTTTATATAGAAGTAAATCGCGGCAGAATTGAATTAAACTAGTTAATATTCTATTTACCTCTTTACCCATTTCTATTAAGTCAGTTACTTTATCTAACGCAAATTCTGTGTCTTGATTGTTTAATGCGGTAATTAACTCCGTTAAATATTTATATGATACTCTACCAGTTATATTATCTATATCTTCTATTGTAATTTGTTCAAAATTATATACTCGTGCTTGATCAAGAATGCTTAAGGCGTCTCTCATACCACCTTCTGACATTTCTGCTATCCCTTGCAAAGCTTCATCTGTAATTTTGATGTTTTCCTTTTCACAAACTTTAATAAGCATTTCAATAATTTCATGTGTAGATAATTGTTTAAAATCTAATCTCTGGCATCTAGATAAAATTGTTGAAGGTATTTTATAAGGTTCTGTTGTTGCAAGAATAAATATTACATGAGCTGGTGGCTCCTCTAATGTTTTTAGCAACGCATTAAATGCGGCTGTACTGAGCATATGCGCTTCATCTATTATATAAACTTTTTTCTTAAGTTTACTTGGTAAAAAATTTACCTTTTCTAAAATTTCACGCATTTGATCAACGCCATTGTTGCTAGCAGCATCAAGTTCTACTACATCTGTTGTTTCGTCATTCATTATGGCGCGGCAATTCGGGCACTCATTGCATGGCTCTCCATTTTGTGGATTTGTACAATTCACAGCTTTTGCAAAAATTCTTGCAATTGTTGTTTTTCCTATACCTCGTAATCCACTAAATATATATGCATGTGATATTTTTCCTTCACTTACGGCGTTTTCTAATATTTTAATAATGTGCTTTTGGCCAACAACTTCATCAAATCTAGTTGGACGATAAGTTCTATATAACGCTTTATATGCCACAGGCACACCTCCTTTATATTTTTTTTGTTATATCTATTATACCACAATATTGATTTTTTTTTATTATGTTTGCGTGATTTTTTTATTGATCCCTACTTTATGGTATTTTTTACTTTTTTCACATATAATTATCTGAGTGATTATATGAATAAATTATTTTTTGTGCTTATTTTTTTGACTTTTTGTGGATTATTTCTTTTTATTGTAGGATTAAAATTGCTTACTAATGTTTTAAACAAAATTTCTTCAAACAAAATTAGACAATTAATTATTAAATTTTCAGATAAAGATTATAAAGTTCTATTGCTTGGTATTATAGTTACTGCGATATGTCAGTCATCAAACGCTATTACCGCAATAACACTGTCTTTTGTTTCGGCCAAATATTTAGATTTTCGCAAAGGATTAATTATTATTATTGGTTCTAATATTGGAACCACCATTACTTCAATTTTATTTGGCTTAAATATTCAAAATTTTGGTTTCACTTTTATTATACTTGGAATCATATTGTTATTATTTCTAAATAACAAAAATATTGGTTTATTAATTGTTAGTTTAGGTATTTTATTGTTTGGACTAAACAATTTATCTAATTATTTAGAATGTTTACTTTCTTTGGACACTGTTTCTCCTATTTTAGTTAAAGTAAATTCATCAAATTTCTTGTGTTTTTGCCTTGGCACAGTTATTTCCTTTATTATGCAGTCATCTAGTGCTAGTATTGGTATGATACAACAATTACATCAAGAAAATATGATTAGTCTATCTTGTGGTATTGCTTTTGTTTTAGGTGCTAACATTGGGACTACTATAACTGGATTAATAGCAGGCTTTTTGGGCAATATATCTGCTAGAAAAGTAGCCTTATTTAATTTTTTATTTAACTTTTTTGGTTCTTTACTATTTTTAGCTGTACTTATTCCATATACTACTTTTATAAATGAATTACAAATTTGTTTTAACATTTCTAATTCTTTAACTATCTCGTTAAGTCATATTTTATATAACGTTATAACTGTTTTATTGTTTATTATTGGACTACTTTTTTTTACAAAACCAAAAGAAAAGAGTTTATAAACATATTTATTTGATATTTTTCCAAAAAAATGTTATAATAATACCATGTTAGATATAAAGGAGAAAACAAAAATGAAAAGAAAATTTAAATTAATCCCCTTTCTTATATCTTTATTGTTGGTAGTGGGAGTAACCTTTCTTATTTGTTGGTATTCCTTTTATGGATACAAACTAAATAGAATCAGGTTTTATGAAAATTATTTTCACCAAGACGATTACAAAGATGTGGAAACTACAACGTTAATTGAAAACGCCGTAAAATTTGAATTCATAGGTTATAAAAAAGCTTCTGATACCGTTGCTTTCCATAACGTTAGTGAATCCGGTGTTAAATTTACTTATAAAAATGGTACACTTAATGTTCCAGGGTATTTTGATGTAGATATATATTTAGTTGATACAACATCTGATGTTGACGGGGATGCATCATATTCATACTATTTCTATTTCTACAACGTTAATTACAGCAAAATCGCAAATACAGATTTACCTCTAGTAGTTTTAACTGCTAAAGGCGTTGGTAGTCCTTCTGAAGACGAACTTAACGATCCTGATGTTAAATTATACGGTGATGCTTTAATTGAAGATGCTGTTAAAAAATTAAACGATGATGATTCTAATAATAATCCTGCACGTAATGGTGCTGCACAATATGGAGTTACAACAGATGGTGAAGCTTCATCTTATACTTTCCCAATTTATGATAATGGTGCTCAAGGAAATAAAGCTGATGTATGTGTTTGGAGATGTGCTCCTAGAACTGACCTAGATAATAAACTACCATTCAACAAAGGTGTTTATGAAGATGGTGAAGCAACTTTCTCAATTGCTTCATATGATGGTAATACTTATACTGAAATTGTTCGTGGCACATTTACTGGTTTAAATGATTTAAATAAAGTTGATTATAACGAAGGTGCAGATAGCGATGTTCTTAACAACAAAGCTTTAAAAGGCGAATATGGACACTTTATTTGGAAACGTGTATTACTTCACGGTGTTATAGCGTTTATTATCACTTTAATTATTGCTGTTTTATTCTATATGATCTGGCAAGATAATAAAGAAGCTATTGAACAAGAAACAAAAGCTACTAAATTTAGTAATAGTCAGAACGCAAAACAATCAAATAAAAAGAAAAAGAAGAAATAGGGCTTTGGTCCTATTTTTTTATAAGCAAAAAGTTAATGCCTTTATACTTAGACATTAACTTTTTTATATTAAAATTCACAATTTTTTGGAGTTCTAGGATAAGGGATTACGTCTCTTATGTTATCCATGCCTGTTACATACATTATCAATCTTTCAAAGCCAAGACCAAAACCAGAATGTTTTACTCCTCCATAACGTCTTAAATCAACATACCAATCAAGTGGTTCTATTTTCATCTCAAGTTCGTTCATACGTTCTAATAATAAATCTAGTCTTTCTTCTCTTTGTGAGCCACCAACTAATTCTCCAGCACCAGGAACCAATAAGTCCACAGCTGCTACTGTTTTATTGTCATCATTTAGTCTCATATAGAAAGCCTTTATTTCTTTCGGCCAATTTGTAACAAACACAGGCGCTTTAAAATAAACATCTGTTAAATATTTTTCATGTTCAGTTGCTAAATCTTCTCCAAACTCTGGTTTGTTTTCAAAAATATCTCCTGCTTTTTTAAGTATTTCTATAGCTTCATGATGTGTGCATTCAGCAACATGTGATTTTACTAATGCTTCAAGCTGAGCTTTTTTCCCTGGACATACAAATTTATCAAAAAATTCGATTTCTTCTTTTGCGTTTTCTAATATATAATTTACAACATACTTAACCATATCTTCAATTAATTGCATGTCATCTTTTAAGTCCGCGAAAGCAACTTCAGGTTCAATCATCCAAAATTCTGATGCATGTCTAGTTGTATTAGAATTTTCAGCTCTAAAAGTTGGGCCAAATGTATAAACATTTTTAAATGCCAATGCATATGTTTCTGCTTCTAATTGGCCTGTTACTGTAAGGTTAACAGGTTTTCCAAAAAAGTCTTTTGAAAAATCTACTTTTCCTTCTTTAGCAATTCTATTTAAATCAAGTGTTGTTACTTGGAACATTTCACCTGCTCCTTCACCATCGTTTGCGGTGATAAGCGGGGTGTTAACATATATAAAGTTTCTTTTTTGGAAAAATTCATGTATTGCGAAAGCTAATTTACTACGAACTCTAAATACTGCACTAAATAAATTTGTTCTCATTCTTAGATGAGCTTTTTCTCTTAAAAATTCTTTTGTATGTCTTTTTGGTTGAATTGGATAATCTTCTGGTGAATCTCCTTCTAAAACGACCTTTGTTGCCTTTATTTCATAAGGTTGTTTGGGATTTGGAGATTCTTTTACAATACCTTCGATAGATACGCCGCTACCTACTCTAAATTTTGAAACATCATTAAAGTTTGATAAATTTTGTTCATATACTATTTGGGCATTATCTAAATATGATCCATCGTTTACATTTAGAAAACCGAATTCCTTTTGGGCGCGATTAGTCCTTACCCAACCTTCTATTACGACTTCTTGATCAATATATTTAGATCCTTCATTAAATAATTCTTTTATACTGATTTTTTTCATTTATTTTTCCTCCTATCAATAAAAAAACCTTAGTAAGCTAATTGACTCACTAAGGACGAATTCTTCCGCGGTACCACCTTAATTCATAACAATAATTGTTATGCTCTCATTTTCTTTATCGCAGAATTACGGATGGTTCTACTAAAACTAGCGTTTTTTCTTCCATCTACTCATAGGTGTTCTTCAAAAACTAACATATTTAAGTTCGCACTTTCCTTAAATCACTGGGTATGTTTATTGCTTTTGAAATCCTAATCACAGTATTTCGTTCATATACATAAATTATATATTTTTTTTATTCAATTGTCAATTTTATTACTTACCTAAACAAAATTTACTAAATAATTCATCTAATAAGCTTGTTGAGGAAGTGTCTCCTGTAATTTCTCCAAGATAGTTATATGCTTCTCTCAAATATATTTCAACAAAATCAATATACGCTTCTTGTTCAATTGCCTTTAATGCTTCTGATAGTGATTCTATAGTTTGATGAAGTTTTGAAATTTGTCTAGAATTTCCAAGATATATTGAATTTGATGTAATATCAACATCTTTTAACACTTTATCTATTATTTTCTTTTCTAATTGTTCTATATCATTTTTGTCATGAGCACTTATATATATATAATCAGGATTTTGTTTTATATTGTCTAATAAATCTGTTTTATTAACTATTATTAAATGCGGTTTGCTTTTTATACTTTCTATTAATTTTTTTTCATTTTGTGTGATTTTAGTTGTTCCATCTAAAACTAGTAAAATTAAATCAGATTCTGATATTTGTTGTTTCGACTTTTCTACACCAATTTGTTCAACCACATTTTTTGTTTTTCTGATACCTGCTGTATCAACCAAATTAAGCGTTATATTTTCCAAGTTTACTTTTCCCTCAATTACATCTCGGGTTGTGCCTGGAATATTTGTTACAATAGCCTTATTTTCCTTTAAAATAGCATTTAATATTGTACTCTTACCTACATTAGGTTTACCTATTATTGCGGTGTTTATTCCTTCTTTTAAATATTTCGCACCTATAGAATCTTTTAATAACTTTTTTAAATCATTTAGCAACACATCAATTTGTGGCTCTATTTTTTCGTTTGTTAATATTTCTACATCATCATATTCTGGATAATCAATATTAACATCTATAATTGCTATAATATCTAATATTTGTTGTCGATAATTCTTCACCATATCATAAATTTTACCATTAATTCCTTGGTTGGCTAATCTTACAGCTGTTTTATTCTCAGCGTCTATAACATCCATAACAGCCTCAGCTTTTGTTAAATCTATTCTGCCGTTTAGAAAAGCTCTTTTTGTAAATTCTCCAGGTTCAGCCGGTCTAACTCCTAAATTTACTAAATTCTCATATATTAAATTAGTAACAAAAATTCCACCATGGCAATTGATTTCAACAACATCTTCTTTAGTATATGTTTTTGGAGCTTTAAATACAGACACTAATACCTCATCTATAATATTTCCATTTTCATCACAGATATGGCCGTAATTAATTGTGTGTGAATTTACTTTATTCAAATTTTTTCCCTTAAAAATTTTGTTTACTAATGATATAGAGCCATCTCCACTAAGTCTAATTATCGATATTGCACCTTTAGCAAAAGGTGTTGAAATTCCTATTATTACATCTTCTTGTGCCATATAACCATACCTCTTCTTGCTTATATTATATAATATTTTAGTAAAGTTCGATATTTATAAACATTATTTTTTTGTATGTAAACATTTTCAAAACAAAAGGTATTGCAAAAATAAAAATAACGTGTTATAATTTACTTGCTCTTTGTAGTAGAAATCCTACCTGTTGCAAAGAGAATCCTTAATTTTTATTCAATTCTCGTTTCTTTGAAAAAGGCTCTACACAATTTAGTGGGGGTCTTTTTTTATTTTATCCATTAATATTTTATAGAAGAATAAAAGACTACTAACGGAAGATATCCATCAGTAGTCGTTTTTTTTATTCTTTTACTTTACAATTTTTAGGTGTAATTATCAAGTATCTATGTGGTTCTACGCCTTCTGAATGAGTTGTAACATCGCGCCATGAAGCTAATTTATTGTGAATCACTTTTCTTTCATATGCATTCATAAATCTTAATCTTACTGGCATTTGTGTTCTAATCGCTTCTCTTGCAAGTCTTGTTCCTAATTTTTCTAGTTGTTCATCTTTGTTTTTTCTATAATTACCAATATCAACTTTTACTATTAGACCTGATTCTTCATCACGATTAAAATATTGATTTACAACAATTGTTGTTAGATAATGTAACGCTGAAAGTGTTTGTGAATTGTGACCTATTAAAATTGCATTAGAATCTTCTGTGTTCACATCGTATTCTACAACATTATCACGCATTTTTCTTTCTACAAATCCATAAATATCTGCTTCTTGTAAATATTTTTCAATATATTCTTTTCCTTTTTTTACTGGGTTAGCATCAACCATTACGTGTGCTTGAATTTCTCCTGCATTATCTTTTTCGGTTACATCAAAATATAAATCTTCTTTACAAACACCTAACTCATTTATCGCTAATTCTTCGATTTCTTCGATACTCTTACCTACATACATTTTTTCTTTCATGTTTGTTACCTCTATTTATATCCTTTTTGTTGCTTAAGTTTTTCTAGTTTTTTCTCGCTTTGTTTTGAGTTTATGTACATTTGGAACATTGAATAACAGTTACCAATTAACCAATAAACCCCTAATCCGGCTTTACTAGTCCATACAAAAACAGCCATCATAAAAATCATTAAATACATAACTATTTTCATTGTTCTTTGAGTATCATTTGCTTGTTGTGCAACTGCTTGTCGGCGATACATAGGTACATCTTCTTGAGCTTTATTTTTAGCTGCTTTTTGTCTTTTTTCACTTAGTAATTGACTTATAAATTGTGTTCCAGATACTAATACTACTAAAATTATAATCCAAATTAATTGACTAGTTCCGGCAGTATAATCTTGGAAAAGGTCTAAATTAAAGATTTTTGAATTTAAACTGCCACCCCAATTAAGTGTGTATTTAGTTCCTGGTGTTGCGATAGTATATGGAATTCTAGAAATAGCACGATATACCGCCATGAATATTGGAAATTGTAGGAACGGCATTAAACATCCGCCTACACCTATTCCGTTTTGCTTATACAATCTAGCTTGTTCCATTTGCATCATACGTTTAGAATCTGGATCTGTACGATTGGCATATTTTGCTTGAATCTTCGCTACTTCTGGTTCGATTGCTTTCATTTTTAAACTCATATCATTAGTTTTAGCATAAATTGGCCAACCTAATGTTCTGATTAAAAGAGTTGTTATTATAAGACCTATAATATAAAAACCGCCACATAATTTAGAAATAGCATATAGTAGCCATCCAACTGGGAAAATAAACAAATTGTTAAAGATATGTCCCATAAAATCACCAAATGAATCTGCATAAAAATGTAGTGGTTCGCCTTCTTGCACTCTTTCTTTAACTTGTAGAGTAAATATTGCTACTATATCATAAATGTTTTTTTGATCTGCTGCTGATTTTACTTTTTCTTGAGCATCTACATTTGTTTGAGCAAAGAAACATGAAAAACAACTATTGTTTGTTGCTGCCTGGATAGCTTTATCATAATTTAACATTTCATCTTTATTTTTGCTTGTAGCAGCATCTATATAACCTTTATATATTTCTATATCATTTTTAATTAAGATTACTTTGTAATTACTTGAAGCTTTTTCTTCAGTATTTTTACCTGATATACCTAAAAAATTAGGGTAACTTTCTATTATTTCTTTAGCTTTTTCTTTTAAGCCATTAAACACTTCTTCTTCAGTTTTTAGATTTCCTTCCTCGTCAGGAGTTGTTAGTTTTTTCTCTTCTTCAGTAAGTTTTTCTATTACCCATTCTATTTGGTTGGCTGTTTCTGTTGTTTTTTTTGCTTTTTCTTCATCATATAAAGTACCATACTTTACACCTGAACATGCACCACAACTAGTTAAAGTAACCATAAGCAATGCTACCGCAATCAAAAGAAATAAAGCTTTATTTTTAATTATTTTCATTTTTTTCTCCTTTTGGTTGTTTTAATAATATCGTTTTAATACAGTACGTCAAGTCTTTTTCTAATTTTTCAAAAGGTTGTTCTTTACTTGCTGGTTTTATTACAACAACCATATTGGTGTTTTTTATTTTGGTTAAATATTCTCTAAAGATTGATCTTGCACGTCTTTTTGCTTTATTCCTTTCAACCGCTTTTCCATATTTTTTAGAAACAGAAAAAGCGATTTTTGGAATTTCACAATTTGTATATTGATAATAAACGATATAATTATCTCTATAAATTCTTTGTTTTTTTTGAACGATTAAGGCTATATCATGGTTTTTTTTCAATCTATTAATTTTTTTCATTTTAACCTCGTCAAAAATAAAGAGACCACTTCTACAAATAATGACAGAAGTGGTCTAAGAATATATTTTTATTTTGCTATTAAGCGCTTAATACAGCGCGACCTTTTAAACGTCTACGGGCTAATACTTTTCTTCCGCCAACTGTTGCCATACGAGCACGGAAACCATGTGTCTTACTATGTTTACGTTTATTTGGTTGGTATGTTCTTTTCATTGTTAGCACCTCCAATTAAAAACCATGCTTAACAATTCTACTATATTTTTATTTTTTTGTCAATTCTTTTTACTTACACTTTGAACAAAGTCAAAAAATCATTATTATACATGATACTTTAAAATTATTTTACCAACTTAGAAAATTAAAAAATAGGGATTTTAACCCCTATTTTACTTCGGTGCTTTAAATAAAATGGGGGTTTTTGAAAAATAACCTTTCCATTTACTGGGGG
>UQAI01000012.1 GCA_900538885.1 uncultured Mollicutes bacterium | reverse complement strand
CCTAGCATATTTAGACTTTTTTTAAATTCTAATACCATCAGTTATTTACAGAGCCAAAAGAAAAAAGACTAACTATTGTGGTTAGTCTATCATAATCTATTTTTTATAACGATCAATTAATTCAATCATTCGATCATATTCTTTATTTAATAAAATCTCTAAATATTCTTCAAAAGGTTTTTGAGTTTTATTTACTTTAAATTCTTCTAACAAATCAAAGTAATGGTTTTTCTCTTTTGCAGGAATAGATATAGGTAAATATCCGCCTTTTATTAACATAAAGTTAAGAATTAATCTTGCTAAACGTCCATTACCATCTAGGAATGGGTGAATTTTAGCTATTTGTAAATGAGCATATGTAGCCTTTTCAATAGTTGTGCCTTGATAATTAGCAAGATCAAAGAAATATTTATTCATACGATCATATACTTTAATATAATCGCACGGAGTATGTGCTGAATTTTTTATTCTCAAATTAATGTTGCGGTACAATCCACCATTAATAATTCCGTCTAATAGCATTTCATGTAAGTCTTTAACAAAATCTTCAGAAAACTCATTACCATTGTTGATGTATTCAAGCATATAGTGATAAGCTTTAAAATGATTATAAATACTACGCTTTAAAGTTTCATCAATCCTTACATTATAGCCCTTCGTAATAGATACTACGTCTTCTACCGTTACTAACTGATTTCCTTCAATACATGTAGAATTTTTAGTAAATACACACGCAAAATTGTAATTAAATAATTTTAGTTCTTCTTCGGGAATTACTTTTAGATTATCGTTGACAAATTGTTTTTTTTCTTCTAAAGTCATTTTAACCACGCTCCTCTTTTAATTAGTATACCATATTTTTAACTTTTTTATTGTTTTAATGATAAGATAATTTCATTTATAGCTTCATAATCAAGATAACCGATTTGTTTATCAACTAACTTTCCTTCATTATACACAAAAGTAGTTGGGGTACTTGTAATATTAATATTACTTGTAATATCAATGTTATCAGATAAATCCACAAGATAAACATGAATATTTGGATAATTATCTAATACTTCATAGAAAGTAAATTTAAGTTTTTTACATATTGGACACCAATTTGTATAAAACATTATAAATGAAATTTTTTCATTACTTACATTTATAAATTCATCATAACTTTTGATTTGTTTCATATCATCACCTATTTAAGTTGAATTACTGTTACGCCAAAACCACCTTCATTTTCGCCACCATACCTAAAACTAGCAATATGAGGACACTTTCTTATATAAGTTTGAACCATTTCTCGAAGTGCACCAGTGCCATATCCATGAATAATTGTAGCTTGTTTGACTCCAGCGCACAATAAATCATCAATATATTTTTCTAGGCGGTCTTTAGCATCTAAGAACCTTTCACCTCTTAAATCAAGGACAAGTGATATTTTAGCTTTACTTGTTATATTTGAACTTGTTACATGATTATTTGGTTTTTGTTGAACTTTTTTAATAAGTTTAATTTCTTCTTTTTCAGCTTGTAATTGGATATTACCAATCGCAATAGTGTAATTTCCACCTTTTCCAACCTTTATTACTGTTCCATATTGATCATAATTAGTTAAATATACATCATCGCCTAATTTAATTTCTTCGTTAGAATACTCAACTTTAGCTTTTTTGGGTTTCGGATTAGATGTTTCTAATTCACTAATTCGTTTTTTAAGTTCGATCATTTCATGAAGTTTCAAGTTTGCTTTTTGTTTTTCTTGCATATCAGTTAGTAATTCATTACTTTTTGATTTGGCATCGTTAATAATTTTACTAGCTTCTTTTTCGTAATCACTGATTATTTTATCTTTTTTCTTGTCAATTGTGTCAAGCTCTTTTTCTAGTTGGGCTTGCTTTATTTCATTTTGAGCAATTAAATCAGTTAAACGGCGTTTTTCAATTTCATTTTGTTGGACAAGTCCTTCTAACTTCATTATTAGTTTTCTTGTTTCGGAATCATTAGTGATAGTTAAACGATTTGCTTCTTCGATGATTTCTTCTTTTAGACCAAGTCTACTTGCGATATTTAAAGCATTACTAGAGCCACTAACCCCAATTAATAGGTGGTAGGTAGGAGAAAGCGTATTTTGGTCAAATTCCATAGATGCATTAATTATACGCGGTTCTTCAAATCCGAAAGCTTTAAGATCTGAATAATGGGTTGTCGTTATAAAACTAACTTTATGTTCAATTAAATATTTAAGAATGGCAATCGCAAGGTTAGATCCTTCAATGGGATCCGTACCTGCTCCTATTTCATCAAATAATACTAATGATTTAGGAGTTATATGATTAATAATTTCCACAATATTATGCATATGTGAAGAAAATGTTGATAGGTTATTTTCAATACTTTGGTCATCACCTATATCACAATAAACATTATCGTAAATCATAACATCACTAGCAGTATCAGCTGGTATTAAAAGGCCATATTTTGTCATAAGTGATAATAATCCAATTGTCTTAAGAAGTACAGTTTTACCACCTGTATTTGGACCAGTAATAATGATTCCATCATAATTTCGACTGAAATTTACATTATTTGGTATTACTTTTTTTACCTTTAATAAAGGATGTCTAGCATTTATAAGTTTTAAAGTACCATTATCATTAATTTTAGGCATCGAACCATGATATTTAGTTGCGAGTACAGCTTTACTGAAAATAAAATCTAATTGTTTAATTCTTTCAAAGTTTTCCATTAAGACCATTACATTAATTTCTATTTCATGAGAAATGTCTTTTAGAACTCTTTCAATTTCATCATGTTCTTCATGATATAAAATGTTCTTTTCTCGCATTAAGGCTGCAACAGCTTCAGGTTCAATATACACAGTTTGCATACTCGCACTATAATCTTGGATAGTACCTCTAATGCTGTTTTTGTATTCACTTTTAACTGGAAGACAGTAACAATCATTGCGCATCACAATTGAAGCTTGTGATAATTTATCACTTTCTTTTGATAAAATTTCTTGGCATTTACTTTTGATGCGTGCATCAATTCCATTTAATTTTCCTCTAATTTGTTTAAGCGCTAAGCTAGCACTATCAAGGACATAACCTGTTTCATCAATTGATTTATTAATTAAAGCATCTAAATAATCGATAATTATAAGTTCATTTACAATATTTTCATAATATGGACATAGTATTTTTTCATTTTTCAAACTGCTTAATAATTTATTATTTTGTCGAATAGCGGTAAATAGTTTAGATGTTTCATAAATATCAAGAGCACTAAGTTTAGCACCTCTCATACTTAACATTAGTAAACTTCTGTAATCAGATTCAAGAACAATCGGTGCACGTTCAAACCTTAAAATTATAGTGTAAGCTTCATCAACTTTTTTTAGTTCTTCTCTTAGTTCTTCTAAATTACTATTTGGAAGTAATTCTTTTATATTAATTTTTGTTTCAGGTAGTATCGCAAACTGTTCTAACATTTCTAGTATTTGTCCTATTTCTAGTTTGTGGTTACTAATTTCTATTATTTTATTCATCTTTTTTCCCTTCCTTTATGGCAAGTACTTTCAATATCTTTGCATTATAATTAAATTTATGATATAATAAGGTTGGAGGATTATCGTTATGCAGCATATAAGCAATTCTACACACAAAATTAAAGCCACTAATGAACAAGTTCAAGAAATGATAGACTACTATCAAGGTTATCTAGTTTACGGTTCAAGCAATTACACTATCGCAAGAGCCAAACTCGCAAATGTCGTTATAACCTTCTATCGTACTAATGTAGTACTATTTCAAGGACTTGATGAAGCAAACGAATATAACAAATGGGCTAAAAAATTTAATCTTCCTTTAGAGAAAGTAACCGTAACTAAAATAGTCGATTACTCAAACGCTACGGCAATTTGTACCGATGAAGTAGGTACTGGAGACTATTTTGGACCAATTGTTGTATGCGCTACTTATGTTGATCAAAATACTAGTGAACAACTACGCAAACTTGGAGTAAAAGATTCTAAACTTCTAACCGATAAGCAAATGATACCACTTGCCTTAGAGGTTGCAAACATCATCCCTTACTCAATAATCTTTTTAAATCCTCTTAAGTTTAACTCCCTATCTGGTAAATACGATAATCTAAACTTTGTAAAATCTTATCTTCATAATAAAGTTATTAATAGTATACTAAAAAAGCTTGGAGATGTAAAGTACGACGCTATTTTAATTGATGAATTTACACCCAAAGAAAACTACCTCAAATATCTTGAAAATCAAGCAAACGTTATTAAAGATGTAACCACAATTATTAAAGGTGAAAAAGAACACATCGGGATTGCTGCCGCATCAATTCTTGCAAGAGCTGCCTTTCTTCGTGAGTTACGTAAAATGAGTATTGAATATAAAATTGAACTTTTAAAAGGTGCGGGACTCGAAGTTGATCATTGCGCGATTTCTTTTATTAAATCTTATGGTTTTGAAGAATTAAAGAAAACCGCAAAAGTTAAATTCGCCAATACTGAAAGAATTATTAAATACTTTGAAGAAAATCCTCTTCCTAAATCGCGATTAGTTGGTCTTGATGACATTAAAAAACATATAAACTATAAGTAAAAACTGTGAAAAATCACAGTTTTTTTATGTTTATTGATAAATGTATTTTTAATATTTTTAAGTTTTATTTTTTCCAAGTTTTAGGACTAAATAAAATTAAAACAGGTAAAATTTCAAGTCTTCCAATTAACATCGCAAAAGTAAGTATAACTTTTGAAAAATAATTATAACAATCATACGATGCATATGGTCCTGACGCACCAAAGGCTGGTCCAATATTAGATAAGCATGAAATTGTGGCTGAGAAGTGAGTCATGAAATCAAGTTCATATACAACGCCATCAATTACAACACCAGGACTTTTGTCAAATGATAATGCTAAAATAATAAGAAAGGCAATTACAAAATATAAAGTAATGAATGAAAAAACATCGTTAATTGTTTCATCATCTACTAATTTACCTTCAAATTTAGTTTTAGTTACCATTCTTGGATTAATTAAGTGTAGAATATTTCTTTTTACTCCTTTAAAAGCGAGTACAATTCTAGAAACTTTGATACCACCACCAGTTGAACCAGCCATTGCCCCACATATCATCAAAAGTATGATAACAGTTTTCGCAACAACAGGCCAATATTCAAAATTTGTAGTAGTATAACCAGTTGAAGTCATGATACTTGCGACCTGGAAGTAGGCGTGCCTAAATGATTCTTCATAATTAACTTTACTTAACGCAACTCCTTTATCAAATATAAGACTGACAAAAATAATAGCAACAGCACCGATAATAATTCCAAAATATGCTTTTAATTCATCACTTTTAAAGACTGTTTTAAACTTTCCAATTAAAAGTAGAAAATATAAACTAAAATTAATACCAAATAAAATTAAGAATGTCGCAATAACATACTGAGCATATGGTGAAAAATACTCCATACTATTTGGAATAAATCCAAATCCCCCAGTACCAGCACTACCAAACGAAGCAAGTAGGCAGTAGAAAAAATGATCACTTTCTTTCGCAACTCCTTCAATTACTACAGGTTTACTAAATAACAACATCACTACTTCTATTACCGTCATCGCTAAATAAATCAAATATAGAATACGAGTATTAACACGCATTTTAGAGGTTAATTTACCGACTTGAGGACCAGGGCTTTCTGCTTTTAGTAGATGCATTGCCGATCCATCATTACTTTCAGGAATAAAAATTAGGATAAACACTAGAATACCCATACCACCAATCCAGTGGGTAAAGCTTCGCCAGAATAATCCACTATGAGATATTTTGGTCAAATCATTAATTATACTAGCACCAGTAGTGGTAAAGCCTGACATAACTTCAAATGTTGCGTCAATATAGTTGGGAATATCACCAGATATTACAAGGGGTACAGCCCCAAATAATGTCATAATTATCCATACTAAAGCCACAACCGCAAATCCTTCTTTTTGATATAATCCTGTTCTTGTTGTTTTCATACGTTGCAAAATTAATCCAGCCACTAAAATAACAACAATGGGAATTGCATAAGCAATAATATTTAAATATCCTTCTTTATAGATTATCGCAACAAACAAAGGAAAGACCATTAATATGGCTTCCAGAACCATAATTTTACCGATAATTTTGCCGATAAGTTTTAAATTCATTTTTATCACCTATTCAAATGCATCAGCTAAATCATCAAAATTTTTGTGAGTTGTTACAACAATAACACTATCATTTAACTGGATATAATCATTACCATTAGGGATAATAACCACACCTTCACGAATAATACATGCGATTAGGCAATTTTCTTTTACTCTTAGGTCTTTTAAAGGCTTATTATAAAATTTTTCTCTCTTTTTAGCTAAAAACTCTAATGCTTCAACTTGGTTATCAACTAAACGATATAATGTCATTACATTACTACCACGTTTATTAGCAATGGCACGAACATAACTTACTATTTTATTAGCTACAACTTCTTTTGGCATAACAATATTTTCAATACCAAGGTCATCAGTCATACCAAGAAGCGTATCACGTTTAATCTTGGTAATTACTTTTCTGACGTTTAATTTATTAGCGAATAAAGATACAATTATGTTTTCTTCATCAACATTGGTTAAAGCTACAAAAGCATCAGTTGTTTCAATTCCTTCTTCAAGTAAAATACCATGTTTTGTTCCATCAGCATAAATTACTGAAACATTTGGTAATTTTTCTGCTAAATCATTAGCTTTATCTTTATTTACTTCAATTAATCTAACCCTATATCGGCTTTTTGATAAGTTATTGGCCAAATAATAGCCAGTCTTACCACCGCCAATAATCATAACTTTTTTAAGTGGTGATTTAATTAAATTTAGTTCTCTTAAAAAACTACGAAGTGATGAAGATTCAGCTGTAAAGTTAATTCTGTCACCTTCTTGAAGTTTGAAATTACCACTTGGAATAATAACTTCATTTTTCCTTTCAACTGCACAAATTAATACTTTAGTATTCAATTTTTTATTCATGGAAATTAAAGTCTCGTCAATTAGGGGATTATCTTTTTCTATTACTATTTCAACTAGGTTTACTAGACCTTTTGCGAAATGTTCAATTCGTGAAATAGTAGGTAAATTAATCATATTAGTTATTTCGTTTGCGGTTTCTTCTTCTGGATTAACAATCATTGAAAGCCCCAATTCATCTTTCATTAAAACACTTTGACGTCGATATTCAGGATTACGGACTCTCGCAATTGTACTCTTCGCACCTAGTTTTTTCGCAACCAAACAAGCTAAAATGTTAATTTCATCATCTGAAGATACCGCAATAACTAAATCAGCATTTTTAACGTTTGCTTCTTCTTGAATTTCAAGACTAGCACCATTACCAACAACGCCCATTACGTCATATTTTTCAATAAGTTTTTCAACTACATCTTTATCATTATCTATAATAATGGTATTATGTCTTTCTTTGGATATATGGCCGATTACTGTTTTACCAATAGTTCCACAACCTATTACAATTATTTTCATAAATCCTCCCCATATAGTTTAAACGTGAAAAATTAATCTTCACGTTTTAATTCATCTAGCATATCTTTAAATTCTTTAGGGAGTTCAGTTTCAAACTCCATATATTCGTTGGTTCTAGGATGATAGAAACCAATTTTTTTTGCATGTAAATATTGGCCGAATTCACTAACTTGTTTTTTAACTCCATACATTGGATCACCAAACACAGGGTGATTAATGTATGCCATATGAACTCTAATTTGGTGAGTACGACCAGTTTCTAGATCAAGTTCTACTAAAGTAAAATCATGAAAACGATCAAGTACTCTAAAATGAGTAACAGCAGACTTTCCTGTAGCAACAACCGCCATCTTTTGACGATTATCAGGATCACGACCAATTGGCGCATCTATTTTGCCTAAATTATGACCTATTGAGCCAGTTACAATAGCCCAGTATGTACGTTTTGCTCGTTTATCTTTAATTTGTTCACTAATATTGCGGTGAGCAAAATTATTTTTACAGACAATTAATAAACCTGATGTGTCTTTATCGATACGGTGTACAATACCTGCTCTATTTTCACCATTGATAGTCGATAGTGTTTGATAATGATACATTAAGGCATTAACGAGAGTACCAGTCATATGACCAGGGGCAGGATGTACAACCATACCCGATGGTTTGTTGACAACAAGAATATCATCATCTTCGTATACAATATCTAAATCTATTTTTTCAGGTATCACTGATGAAATAACATCATCTAGTTCTTCGATTTCAATTAAATCACCATTTTCAACTTTATAACTTGGTTTAACTAACTTACCATTTACTTTAATTTTATTTTCATCAAAATACTTTTTTAGTTCACTACGAGTCATATCCTCATAACAGGTCGGTAAGTATTTATCAATTCTTATACTTTCTTCACCCTCATGATAAGCAACCGTAAATTCATCTTTAATCATGGTCTGACTCCTCTCCTTCTGTTTTGTTTTCTTCTTGTTCATTCTTTTTTTGTGGTTCTTTATAAATGAATAAAATATAAACAGCTAAAAGAATCGCACCTATTGTTATGTATGAATCCGCAACATTGAATACTGCAAAGTTCATAAACGCAAGATCAAAAAAATCAATTACTCCACTCTTATAAAATAAGCGATCAATCATATTGCCGAATGTACCTGCAAATAATAAAATTAAACAAAGAGAAAATACTAAATTATGTTTAAAATCAACCTTTCGCATGAAAAAGGCAATTACACAGCAACCGATAATACTAACGATTCCCCATATAATTTGATAGCCTCCACCCATGCCGAAAGCAAAACCGGTGTTGTACTCTAATCTTAAGTTAAGCAAGCCTTTTATAAATACTACTTTTTCTCCTAGTTGAAGATTGTTAACTGCTAATTGTTTAGTCAATTGGTCAATACCAATCAAAATCAAACAGCATGCCGCCGCAATAATTATATTAATAATTCTATATTTTTTATTATTCATTTATTAACCCGTGAATTTACAAAGTAAAAATGTCAAAATTGAAGCAATAACAACACTCGTTATTATTGTACTAATTCTTGTTAATTCCACAAGAAAAAGATAAAAACCATTTATATTTTGTAATTCTTCCTTTTCTGTATAATACTTTAAAATCAATAAATTGATTGTTGAATATAATGGACATACCAATAAAACTAAGATAAAAAAGATAACAACTAAAAGTTTATATACCCATGTTACTGGCGAATTTTGTCTAAATAGTTCTAACATAATTAGATAAAACGGAATTATTACAACTATCATTAAAAACCCTGATGTAATACTTATTAAAGTTTCTTTTTTAGGATTTACTTTTATAGTTCTGAGTTCACTAACTAAATTTTCAGTGTCTTTAAAATTTTTCTTAAAATCTTTCATATTATCCTTGATACTCCGTTAAATAATCAATAATACATGATAAATTCCATACTGGCACAAGCTTTACACGAGGATTTTTTAACTTCTTATACCCTTCTAAAGCTTCAATATAATTGACCTCACTTGAATCATTTTGGTAATTTTCTGAGGTAACTGGAACAAAGAAAATATCAACATTTGATAATTCAGCTGATATTATTTTTTGTTTAATACCGCCAATTAATCCTGCATTTCCAAATTCATCAACGGTACCAGTTCCCGCAATTTTAAGATTTTTGGAAAGTTTAGCACCTGTCAATTTTTCATAAACATAAAACGATTGAAGTAAACCACCACTTGGGCCAATACTATCAACATTGTTCCATAATACTTTAAATTCAGGGTAACTTTCATCATTTTCTGGCACAACATATTTTTCGGTACTAAAACCATATGAATATACTTTTTTACCTTCACTATTTTCCATTTCTTTAGCTGTAACAGTAACTGTTGATGAGGTTCTATTACCTGAATAATAGTTCTTAATAATTTCCATTGTTGCTGTTTTAGCTTTAGCTTTTTGAATAGCATGTCCTGGAGTATAATCACTACTAAGTTTTTCACCATTGACACTAATAATCATATCACCTATATCGAGGTTTTTATCGAGATAGGTAGTTCCACTATCAACATAGTAACCTACAAATTTAAACTTAATATTGTATCCTGCTTGTTTATAGCCTGAAATAATGGAGTTATTAATACTACATTCTTTTTGAATAATTCCTCCAATCTGATATTTTTTACTATCAATATTGGTATATTCAATATTATCATCAATTTGTGCATAACGATTACAACTTGCGAAAAGATATGAAAGTAAACTTACTTTCTCATATGAATATACGGAAACAACATTAATTGAACCATTAAGTTTACTTTCACCATTGATAGTAATGATATTTTCAATTGAATTTACAGTTGAAGGTACCGTTACATCTTTTTTAACTTTAATAACAGATAAACTAATTACAATAAGGCATGGGATAAAAATACTTATTAAAAACCATTTATATTTTTTAATAAATTGAGTCATCAGTTTTTATAATAACCTCAACATTTTCCATTTGTCGGCACTTAACACCTGCTGCTGCAAGCATTCTTTTAGATGCAACATTGTCATTACTACCATTATATTTGTCGGATACGTAAACTATTTCTTTAATACCACTTTGAATAATCAATTTTGCACACTCATTACATGGAAAGAGTGTAACATATAATGTTGCATTATCAAGTTTATTAGTGCTGTTTAAGATAGCATTTGGTTCTGCATGGACGACATATGGATATTTAGTCTCGAGAAAATCACCATCACGTTCCCATGGAAATTCATCATCTGAGCACCCATATGGTAATCCATTATAACCGATTCCCACTATTCGTTTTTTTTCATTAACAATACATGCCCCTACCTTAGTATTGGGATCTTTACTGCGAAGTGCTGAAAGTTTAGCTACCCCCATAAAGTATTGGTCCCATGTTATATATTCTTTTGATTTACCCATAAATTCACCTTTATTTTTCTTGAACAGTAATTCCTAATTCTTTTAATTGTTTCTCATCAACTGGAGTTGGAGCATCACTCATTGGACATTTAGCACTTGCGGCTTTAGGGAAAGCAATTACTTCACGTAAATTAGAATTCTTAGTTAATAGCATAACAAGTCTATCAAGTCCAATTGCAAGTCCACCATGAGGAGGAGTACCATATTTTAAGCCATTCACAAAGAATGAAAATTGACGCTGTACTTCTTCATCAGATAAACCAATTGCTTTAAACATTTTCTTTTGGATTTCTTGGTCATGAATTCTGATACTACCACCACCAAGTTCATATCCGTTTAAAACGATATCATAAGCCTTAGCCTTACAGCTTGCAGGATCACTGATTAAACGTTCTTCATCACCATCTTTAGGAGATGTAAATGGATGGTGAGCCGCGACATAACGATGTTCTTCTTCACTATATTCAAATAAAGGCCAATCTACAACCCATAAGAAATTAAATAGTGAGTCATCAATCATATTCATTTCTTTCGCAACAAGTGTTCTTAAGCCACCAAGAGCAAAATTACAATTTTCTAGGTTATCCGCAACCATTAAAATTAAATCATCATTTTCAAGATGATAGTTTTCAACAAGTTCATTAACATTTTCTGAAGTTAAGAATTTCGCAAGTGATCCACTCATTGTACCATTTTCATATTTTAACCAAATTAAACCCTTCGCATGATATTTTTTAGCAAATTCTGTTAATCTTTCAAGTTCTTTACGTGAATAATGTACTGCCGCATTTTTAACAATAATACCCTTAACGACACCACCAGTTTCAAAGTTATTTTCAAAAATTGATGAATTAACCTTTTTAGCCCAATCATTAAAGTCAGTTAAAAACATTTCAAATCTTGTATCAGGTTTATCACTACCATATTTATTCATACAAATATCATAAGGTAAACGAATAAATGGAGTTTTAATGTCCATACCTAAAGTATCTTTCCATACTTTCTTTAATAATCCTTCAATTAGAGTGTAAATATCCTCTTCATCAATAAAACTCATTTCCACGTCTACTTGTGTAAATTCAAGTTGGCGGTCAGCTCTTAAATCTTCATCTCTAAAACATTTAACAATTTGGAAGTATCTTTCAAAACCAGATACCATTAATAATTGTTTATACATTTGTGGTGACTGAGGAAGAGCATAGAAAGATCCTTGATGTACACGTGAAGGCACTAAAAAGTCACGAGCACCCTCAGGTGTAGATTTACCAAGTACAGGAGTTTCAACTTCAATAAAATCAAGATTATCAAAGTAATTTCTAATTGCCATTGTCACTTTATGACGTAAAATAAAGTTCTTTTGCATACAAGGTCTTCTTAAATCAAGATAACGATACTTCATTCTTAAATCTTCTAAAGCATCTGTATCATCTTGAATTAAAAATGGAGGTTGCTCAGCTGTACTTAAAACTTTAAAATCAGTTACATCAATTTCAATTTCTCCAGTAGGAAGGTTAGAATTCTTACTTTCACGTTCGACAACCTTACCAGTTACTTGTAGTACATATTCATTACGAACTGAACTTGCTACATCATAAAAAGGAGATTCAGGACGAACAACCAATTGAGTTATTCCATAACGATCTCTTAAATCAATAAAAACAAGACCCCCTAAATTTCTTTTTTTACTTACCCAACCAACTAAAGTTTTGATTTCTCCAACATTTGTTATTCGTAATTCATTGTTATTTGCAGTTCTTAACATATTAATACCTCTATTTTAAATTTAAAATTTCTTCTTTTGTCATTATTTTTTCTTCTTGAGTTTGTGTGTTTTTAACTTTATAACTATCTGTTTTAATCTCATCTTCGCCCATAATAACTAAATACTTAGCATGGCAGCGATCAGATAGTTTAAATTGTGGTTTTAAATTATGGCTAACATAGTCTATTTCGACATAATTGCCTCGTTCACGAATTTCATTAGCAAGTTTTATTCCTGGTATTTTCGCATTTTCACCAATTGTAATTACTTGGAATAAAGCATTATCACGAATATCTGTAAATTTACCAAGTTCATCAAGGGCAATAATTAATCTTTCAATACCACATGCAAAACCAATTGCATCGGTGTCCGGTCCACCTAACTCACGAGCAAGACCATTATATCTACCGCCTGCAAGTACGGTGATACCATTAATTGAAGATGTAGGGTCATCATATATAAATTCAAATACCACATTAGTATAATAATCAAGACCTCTAACAAGACGATCACTAATTTCATACTTAATATTTAATTGATTTAAGATTTCACAAATATCATCAAAGTATTTTTTATCTTCAATAGTTAAATAATCAAAAATACTTGGAGCATTTTTCATAACTGGACTGTCATGATCAACCTTACAATCAAGCATTCTTAAAGGATTCTTTTCGTAACGTACTTTACAGTCACTGCATAATTCATCTAAATGGTCTTTAAAGTAGTCTTTTAATGCCTGCTCATAATTTTTTCTACTTTCACCACTACCAATATTATTAATTAATACTTTTAGTTTGGTAAATCCAATTTCTTTTAAATATGTTGATGCAAAATTAATAATTTCCGCATCTAAATAGCTACTACCAGGGCCTAAGGCTTCAATACCAAATTGAGTAAATTGACGATATCTGCCAGCTTGTGGTCTTTCGTATCTAAACATAGGTCCAAAATAGTAATATTTCTTTAAGCCAGGAGTGGCATATAATTTATTTTCCACATATGCTCTTGTAACTGAGGCTGTTCCTTCTGGTCTTAAAGTAATAGAACGTTCCCCTTTATCTAAAAAAGTATACATTTCCTTATTAACAATATCACTACCTTCACCAACGCCACGTGTAAATAATTCAGTAGCCTCAAATATCGGAGTAATCATTTTATTAAAGCCAAATCGATGACACACCATATTAGCCTTATCTTCTAAAAATTGGTACTTTAGAGCACTATCATCAAAAAAGTCTAGTGTTCCTTTCATCTTTGTTACATGCATAATATCATCCTTTCTAAAATCATATAATAAAAAATAGGAAAAAACGTCTAAGGACGCAAACATTTGCGCGGTACCACCTTAGTTTGGATTTTCCACTCTCTATTTGTCTTAACGCGAACTCACGGTTTTTCTCGTGAATTGTCAGATCACTCCAAACGAAAAACGCAAAATATATATTTATTATAACAAAACTTAAGAAAAAAAGCAAACAATAAGACAAATCATTTATGAATCTATTTTTTATAAAATAAAAGGCTAGTGATAATATTAGTATCACTAACCAATTTTCATCAGTAATTATCATTGATAATTATTAATTTTGCCTTTGCATTTTAGCTTTCTGATAATTTTTTATGCGTTGTTTCTTATTAAGACGTTTAACAAGGAATATCACATAACTAGTTATAATCACAAAAGCAAGTATACATAATAAAACAATCGCAATAGGATCCAAAGAGTTACTCTTAAAGTTCATCCACATTCTTAAAACTTTTTTGTTTTGATCACCGAAATCACGCATAACTCCACACCTGGCTAGAATTTCTTCTGTTGGGTATTGGGTCGAAAATTGACGTCCAATTTCATCGGTTCTAATGATTACTTTACCATCTGTAAGCTTTGATGAATCAATACTATCACCGAAAAAGAAAGTTAAATCGACAAGCGTAGCATCTTCTTCATCACTACCATACCAGTCATTGATTAAATCAAAAATATCATCACCAACTACAGCACTTGTGTAGCCAGTTACATCCATATTTAGAGCCGCTATATCGGGTCTCGAAACAAAGTTAATAAAATCTTGAGCAAGCTCTTTATTAGCACCTTTTGGCATACACCAACCGTCAAACCAAACATTACTACCTTCTTCGGGAACTGAGTAAGCAAGGTTTACTCCTTTTTCTTCAGCTAAATCCATTGAATATACGGCATCGCCACTCCAAGCAAGACTCATTGCAATTTTACCAGTAATAATATCGCTCTTACCACTATCTACTTCAAGACCAAAAATGTTGTTTTTTAGTTTCTTTAAATTTTGACGAACAGTTTCAATCGTATCATCGTCTGTTAAATTAGCAACTTCATTAATTTTCGCATTGTATTCTTCTTGAGTAATAACACCTTTTAAATAATCATTACGATATTTAAGTAATTCTTCTTGATGAGTATACATTACCCCCATGAAGTATGTATCACGAACACTATCTTTGGCAGTGGCGATACCTTTATATTTTTCATTCCACATTGCATTCCAATATTTAACATCTTCTTCATCTACTATTTCCGTATTATAAATAATTCCCAAAGTACCCCACATATAACATGCGGCATACTCAGTCCAATCATTTTCGGCGAATAGATTAATTAAATATGGTGAAGCATTAGATAAATAACCATTTTCACCACTTAATGCTCCTTCATCAAATTTTTCAAGCATATCATCTTTAATCATTTTTTGAATTGTATAATCTGATGGACAAATAAGATCAAACTTTTTACCAGTTTTAATTTGGTTTAACATATACTCTGGAGTTTCAAAAGTATCATAAACAACTGTTACTTTACGCCCTGGATGACGCATTTCAAAATCTTCTTTCCACCTTTCCATAACTGATGGACCAACTTTTTCCCCTGTATCACTGTCTAAGCCTTCATCGATGTAATCTTGACAATTGTAAATTCTAAGAACATTTTTATCAAATGTTTCAGTTTTTTTACAACTTGTAACACCAAGCAAGAAAACAAATGATAAACAAACTACTAAAAATATTTTAACGCTTCTTTTCATTTGTCATTCCTCCTTTACGTTTTACAACTTTATTATTGTAAACATTAATGGAAATTAAAACAAGTAATGTTACAATAAAAATAATAGTAGTTAACGCTCTAAGCTCAGGTGGTAAATTACCTTTTTTTGCGGTTGAACCATAAATATAAGTACTTAAAGTCGTAAATGATGAATTTTTAGTAAATGCGGTAATAATATAATCATCTAGTGATAAGGTAATAGATAGAATAAATCCTGATAAAATACCTGGCATAATTTCTGGTATTATAACCTTACGTAGTGCAACTGATGGTTTCGCACCTAAGTCTAAAGCAGCTTCATATACATTAGGATCTAATTGTTTTAATTTAGGTATAACACTTAATACGACAAATGGTATTGTTAGTACCACATGACCAATAAGTAAAGTAAAGTAGTTAAATCCTATTCCTACAGCAACTACTAAAATACTTAATGATAGTGCCGTAACAATTTCAGGGTTTAAAATTGGAATTTGACCAGCCAATTCAAAAGCTTTTCTAACTCTTTTTTTACTATAGAAAATTCCAATTGCTCCTAAAGTACCTATAACAGTTGAAACAATTGCCGCAGATATTGCAACCATAAAGGTATTACGTAACGCAGTCATTATTTCTTCATTACGAAATAACTTTTCATAAAGTTTTAGACTAAAGCCTTTCCAAGCAGCAAAATCTATTAACTGAGAGTCAGTAAAACTAAAAATGATAAGCAGCAAGATTGGAGCATACATTATGAAAAGCATTAAATACACGTATGTCTTTTTCGCAGCATTCTTTGCTTTTTGACATTTATTACTTACATTAACTTTTTCTACCATAAGTTACCTCTTGATAATTCTTCTTTTTGACTATTACGAGTAATAAACATTCCAATAAAAATAAAAATCATCATAATTAGGGCTACAAGACTACCCATATTCCACATTATTTGATCAAAATATGTTTGAATAATATTTCCTATCAATGATATTTTTCTTTCGCCTAATACATCACTTATAACATAAGATGACATAGTTGGCATAAAAACCATAGAGACAGCTGAAATAATACCAGGCATTGTCATCGGAATAATAGTTTTTACAAAAGTTTGAAAACGATTCGCTCCAAGATCCATTGAAGCTTCAACTTGACTACGGTCCATTTTTATCATTGTTGTATATAATGGCAAAATAACAAATGGTAAATAGTTATATGCCATACCAATCATTGTCGCAATATATGGATGCTCACCACCACTTATCCCTACCCATGTTAGTAAATCACGGGTTGCGGCAGTACGAAGGACAAAGTTAATCCACATTGGCATTACAAATAAAAGAATAAGAATGAAACTAATTTTATTTTCTTTTTTCGCAATAATATAAGCAATGGGATAACCAATTATCAAACAAATGATTGTATTTCCAACACCAATTAAAACACTTATTAATAAAGTATTAATGTTAGTTGAATCACTAAAAAAATCAACGATATTATCAAAAGTAAAGTGACCATCAATATCAGTAAACGCAAAATAAACAACTAAGATAAGAGGCACAACCACAAATAGCATTAAAAACATACCATAAGGGATCGCAAGCATCTTACGAGAAAAACGAAACTTACTCTTTGACATAGGCCTTGATTTCTCCTTTTAGTGTTAATCTAATTTTTTCAGGTGCAACTTTCACGCTAACTCGGTCATTTTCATTCCATAAATATTCTGTGTCAACAACAAAATCTTCATCATCTTCTGTTCGAATGATAACTTGGTAGTGGTCACCTTTATATATTAAGGAAACAATTTCCCCACATATTGTGCCATCATCTTCATTATCAATTATTTCAATATCATTTAGACCAATTTCAGCTTTTACTGTCGCATCAGTAAAGTCGTATTTTACTCCGTTTTTATCAACAACATAGCCTTCTTCATCAACAACTGATCCCGGAATTAACTGTGTAACATCACAGTCAAATGGAGTTTCATCAATAACAACCTTATTATTCTTATCTAAATATGCTTCGTAAATATTACTTACAAATTCTTTATTCATAATTTGAATATTACTAGGTTCTACCTTTATACTTGCCATGCAGTTAATTGGTAAGTTTCTTGTATCTTGAATTAAAACCTCATATCGACCAACCATCATCGTATATTCATAATGAACACCTTTAAATACCTTAGATTGTAAATATCCATCAACTGTACCTTCTCCAACTTCGCCTAATATAAAGTCTTCAGGACGAATGACAACGTCAACTTTTTCATTTATCGGAAAATCATCAACGCAATCAAATGCTTTATTTAAGAATCTTACTTTACGTTCTCCAATAATAGTACCTTCATAAATATTACTTTCACCAATGAAGTCCGCAACAAACGCATTTTTAGGTTCATTGTAAATATCTTCAGGCGTACCAATTTGTTGAATCATACCATCTTTCATAACAACTATTGTATCAGACATTGTTAAAGCTTCTTCTTGGTCGTGAGTAACATAAATAAAAGTAATACCTAACTTTTTATGCATTTCCTTTAATTCAATTTGCATTTCTTTGCGCATCTTTAAATCAAGAGCTCCAAGAGGTTCATCAAGTAACAAAATCTCTGGTTCATTAACAATAGCACGAGCAATCGCGATACGTTGTTGTTGACCACCTGATAATGTCGCAATATCACGCCATTCAAATTCTTCCAAATCAACTATTTTTAAAGCTTTTCTAACCTTTTCATCAATTTCAGCTTTAGATAGTTTTTTCATTACTATTTTTTCTTTACCATTTTTCCCGATGACTTTAGTTGGGATCCGTTTAATCTTAAGTCCAAACGCCACATTGTCATAAACATCTAAATGTGGAAATAATGCATAGCGTTGAAATACCGTGTTTACTGGACGTTTATATGGAGGTAAATTCGTAATGTCTTCTCCGTTTAATAGAATTTGACCGGAAGTTGGCATTTCAAATCCCGCAATCATTCTAAGTGTTGTAGTCTTACCACATCCAGATGGGCCTAAAAAAGTAATAAATTCACCTTTGTTAACATATAAGTTAAAATTTTCAACCGCATAGGTATCATCAAACATTTTATTTACACCAATTAATTCAATAATTATATTTTCTTTTTTCATATTATACCTCAATATCATTAAAAATTAGGAGGGCTACTAACCCAAATAATAGTTGCGACTGAATCAGTCAAGTTTTTAATATAATGGTTTTTATCAGTTGTAAAATAAAAACTTTCCCCTCTTTTTAAATGTTCTTGTTTATTACCATAAACAACTAAAATTTCCCCTTCTAAGACATAACCAAATTCTTGACCTTCATGAGGCATATCTACATCACTAGTAGCATGTGGTTCTAGTTTAAATAAAATAGGCTCCATTTCATTCTTCTGACAATTAGGAATTAACCAAGTAATTTGATATTCTTCTGCCTTTTTAACAAAATAATCATCTTCAGTAAATTTAATTTGTTCTTCTTCATCACTAAAGAAAGTTTTAAGATCAGTTCCAACAACTGTTAAAATATCAGTTAGAGTACTAATCGATGGACTTGTAAGGTCATTTTCAAGTTGAGAAATATAACCTTTCGTAAGTTCACAGCGATCAGCTAATTCTTCTTGAGTTAATCCACAATAGGTCCTCAATGATTTGAGTTTAGATCCAATACTCATAATTTCACCTACCTTTATAATTGTAAACTTTAAGTTTAGTAATTCTATACTCTATTATTATAGTTATTTTTTATATTTTGTCAAAATTAATACTTTATTTATCAAAAAAATAGCCCCTAAGGACTATCTTTTATTAAGTGATCTAATTTCTGAACGAGCTTCTTTTGCCCATTTCTTATCATATTTATCAGTATTAATAGATTCATGATGATCTTTTTCTTTATTAACACCTTTTTTGATAATACCACCACCAAAGGTATCATTAATATTTTTTAGTAATTTATTGATATTATATGCTTTTTCTTCCGCATCAAGTTCATCAAATAAAGTTAATTGTTTTATTTCCTCTTTATTTTCACTAAATCTACTTGCACCTACCCCAAAAAGGCGAACAGGAATATTAGTTTCGTATAAATCCTCAAATAAATCCAGCATTATATGATATATTTTATTACTATCATTTGTAGGTTCAGTAAAAGTTTTGCTCTTGGAAACTTGCTTAAAATTAAAGTATTTTATCTGTAGGGTAAAGGTGCTAGCCTTTAAACTTGCTTTTTCTAGTCTTGAGGCAATGACATTTGTTAATATTTTAATTATCATATGCATTTTCGAAACATCATATTCATCATAATCTAATGTTTGTGAAGTACTAATTGAACTAACATCAGTAAATCTACTAACATCTACATCCGTACTTCCTTCACCATTTGCATGAGCATACAAGTTTTCAGCATTGCTTCTTCCTATTACATCACACAATAATTTATAATCTTTATAATTGGCTAGATCTCCTATTGTTTTAATTCCTAATGCCTTAAAGTTATCTAAACTTTTCTTGCCTACTCCAAACATATCAGATATTGGAAGCGGCCAAAGAAGTTTGTCAATTTCTCTTTTCCTTAGAATTGTAATTCCTAGTGGTTTTTTCATATCTGATGCCATTTTAGCGAGAAATTTGTTAGGTGCAATTCCAATACTACAAGGCAAATTAAAAAGTTCTAATAAATCATTTTGAATATTATGAGCTAAATCAACAATTAATGAAGGCGCGCAAACATCAGTAACATCCAAATAGGCCTCATCAATACTACCTGGTTCGACAAGTGGCGTAATTGATAAAAAATAATTAAAGAAATTGCGAGAAAACTCACTATATAATTCCATATGTGGTTCAATAAGAATTAAATTAGGACATTTACGCATGGCCTCAGGTATTGGCATTGCGGCTCTAATACCAAACGGTCTTGCCTCATAACTTGCTGCAAGAATCATACCTTTTCGGTCATTTCCATTATGTCCAACCGCAACCGCTTTACCTTTTAATTCGGGATTTTTAGCTATTTCGCAACTTACAAAAAAGCAATTCATATCAATGTGAAAAATAATTCTATTTTTTTTAATGCTAACACCACCCTTTTTTTTAAGAAATGTGATATAATATATCCAAATAATATTAACTATGAGGAGACACTTATGAGTAATAAAAAGAATAACAAACAAAAAAAGCAAAAAACAATCGTTGTTAAACAAACAGCTGATGGTAAAGATGAAGTAATTATTACTAAAGCACCTTCGAAAACTGTACTTGGCAAAATTGTTATCGCCGTACTTGCTTTCGCAATGATTATCGGTGTAATCGCAAGTTTAGTTATTGTGCTTGTTCAAGCTTCCAAATAACTATAAATTAATAGTTACTAATTTAGACTTTAAACAAGGTACATCATAGATGTACCTTTTTAAGCTATATAACGCATCTTCTTTTGTTTACGATGCTCAAGTCTTAAACGATCTGATATCATCGCAATAAACTCAGAATTTGTAGGTTTAGATTTATTATAACTAATGGTATAACTAAAGATATCACTAATTGCATCAACATTACCACGAACCCACGCAATTTCAATAGCATGTCTTATTGCTCTTTCTACTCTTGATGAAGTAGTGCAAAAATGATGAGCAATTTCTGGATATAGTACTTTTGTAATTGAGCCTAATATTTCAACATTTTTATAAACCATTGTTATAGCATCACGTAAATACAAGTAACCCTTGATATGCGCAGGAACACCAACTTCGTGCAAAATATCTGTAATTTCACTATCTAAATCAGGATCATATTCTCCTGTGGTTGGCTTACTTGGTTCAGTGAACATCCCAATCATTAATTGATAAAGATTTTCATAATTTACAGGTTTCATAACCATATAATCAATGCCTAAACTATTTAGTTTAGCATTTATGTATCCGCTCACAAACTGAGTTATAACAATAACTCTTTTAGGTACGTTAAAATCTACATTCTTTCCTCGTAAATCTTCTAAAAATTTCACGCCATCAAAATTAGGAATAAATAAATCTAGTAATAATACATCAACATCTGTTACTTTAAGTACATTAAATAAATTTTCTGCTGTTGAACATGTCCCCAAAATGTTTACATCAGCAACCCCTTTAAAATAATTTGTTAAATTTGTCTCTTTGTCACTAATAGCTTCCGCTATAAGAATATTAAATTTCTGCATATTGCAAATCCCCCTTACCTAAATATTTTACCAAATTTTACTATTTGATGCAATATATTCGCAAAAAAAAAGATAAATTAAAGGTTTGATGATGTAAAAAAAGTGATATATTTAAACGATTTTCTATTATTTAAATTGTTATTTGTCGAATAATGTCGAATAATAATTTATTTAGTCTAATGCATCTTGTAACATCCATTCAATATGCATTCCATAGCCATTTTTAGGGTTATCTATGCATACATGTGATACTGCACCTACAAGTTTTCCATTTTGTACAATTGGACTTCCACTCATACCTTGGACAATTCCACCACTTACACTTAGTAATCTTTCATCAGTTACTTCAAACTTTAAACCTTTAACATCCAGCGATGTTTGAATAGCAATACTAGTAATTATAATATTAAATGATTCTATTTTATTTCCTTCAATAACTGTTAAAATTTTTGCATTACCAATTTTTACTTCTTCTTGAGAGGCTGTTTTAATTTTTTGGTTATTGAACATTCCTATATTATTTATTTTACCATATACTCCTGTAATCTTGTTAGCTTTTATTGACCCAAGTACAATGTTTGTTATTGATGCTCTTTTTTCACCAGCTTCACCGGGAAGTGATTTTTTGATACTTTCAACACTAGATGTCGTGATATTGCCACGTTGTGTACCGATTACAATGTTATTGTCGTATATTCCATGGCCAAGCGATGCAAAAGCTTTTGTATCTTCATCAATAAAAGTTAATGTTCCAATGCCAATCATTTTGTCTTTAATATATAAGCCTAATGATTTTGAATGATTTTTAGTTTTTACAATATCAACAGATGTAGTTATAGATTTATTGTTTCTTTCAAGTCTTAAAGTTACACTTTCATTATTATCACTTCTAAGTAATTCCAAAATATCATTATTAGAACTAATTTTGTGATTATTGTAAGCTACTACTTTATCTCCTTCTTTAATATCACTGTTTTTCCAAGGTGATATTTTTTTGTCATTTACTTCTACTTGATATTTTCCCGCAATAAACACACCAGTATCAAGTTTTAATCCGATAGTATTACCACCCAAAATAACTTGTTTATGTCTGTTCGTAGCATAACTTGTGAAGTTAATTGTCAAAGATAACATTAAAATTAGAAATAATACGAGAAAAGATTTTATAATTTTATTATTTTTTTTCATAAATTCCTCCTTTCATTATATTATTTCCTTATTTAATAAAATAAAAAGTGTAGATAAATGTAAGTTTATCTACCACTTTTTTTATTATTTATTATTTTCTAGCATTAATTTTGCTAGTTCTTTACTTTTTGCGGTGACATCATTTGGCGAAATCATTTCCGCAACTTCTAAGATTCTTTCTTCACCCGTTAATTCCTTAACACGTGTTGAAGTATTAGTTTCAGTATATTCTTTATATATTTTATATTGATGATCCGCAAGGCAAGCAACAATTGGCAAGTGAGTAATTGCTAAAACCTGAACATTTTTACTAATCTCTTTTAGTTTTTCACCAACTTTACCAGCAACATTGCCACTTACACCACTATCTATTTCGTCAAAAATAACGGTTGATAGTTTTAATTTTTTAAGAATATGAACTTTTAAGGCAAGCATTATCCTAGACATTTCACCACCAGATGCAACCTTAGAAAGTGGCTTTAATTGTTCACCAACGTTAAATGAAATCAAAATATCAACCGCATCACAACCATTTGGTTTAAATGCTTGAGTATTAAGAGCATCATTTAAATCATATTTATCAAAAACTATCTTAAATTGAACTTTACTTAACATTAAATCATGAAGGGTACTTAAAACACTTTCTTCAAGAACTTTAGCAGCACTAACTCGTTCATTTGTAATTTCTAAAGCTTTTGCTTTTAATAAAAGAAAGGCTTTTTGTAATTCATCTTTCGCATTAGCAATTTTGTCATCGATTTGTTCAAAACTTTCTATTTTCTCTTTTAATTCTGATTTAAAGTTGATTAATTCTTTAATTGAACGATTATATTTATTTTTTAGAGTATTTAAATAGCTTAAACGTTCATTAATTTCATTTAATCTAGTTTCATCATAATCTAAATTAATTAGTTTATTATTAAGTTTACTATCAAAATCTTCTAATTCATAATAATAATCGTTAAGTTTTTCATAATCTTTATCGAATTCTGGTTGATATTTTCTTAATTTATCAAGATAATTAATAACTTCATATAGATGCTCTAAAATATTATTATCGTTAAATTCTTGTTTTATGCCTGACATATTATTGTAAATATGTTCAAAATTATTTAAATAGCTAAGTTCTGCTTCTAAATTAGAAACTTCATTAACCGATAAATTAGCTTTTTCTAATTCTTTATATTGATATTCCCAAAATTCTAAATTAGAATTATCATTTCTTGAAAGTTCTAAAACTGATTGATAGGCTTTATATAGCGATAAATAATTTTTTCTTAAAGTTGTATATTCAGCTAATAAACTCGCAACTTTTTCATCATCAATAAATGTTAAGTAATTGTGTTGATCAAATAATTTGTGAGTTTCATCTTGAGTATGAATGTCGCCTAAAGTTGAAGCTAGTAACTCAAGTTGGGTTAACGTAATAATTTCTCCATTAACTCTAATTAAATTTTTGCCAGTTGTTGAAATTTCTCTTTTTATTACCACAATATCGCTATCTAGCAATTCTATTTGTAAATTATCAAGAACTTGTTTAGTATATTCACTAACATTCTCAAAAATACCTTCTACTGTTGCTTTGGTTTCGCCTGTTCTTATCATCATTGACGATGAACGGTCACCAAATAATAGACCAATTGCATCAATAATTAGCGATTTACCTGCACCAGTTTCACCAGTCAAAGTCGTAAAGCCTTCATTAAAGTTTACTATTAAATTATCGATTATTGCGAAATTCTGTACTTTTAATTGAGAAAGCATCTTAATCCTCCTCTACTTCTTTTATATATTTTTCCATATTCATACCATATTTATCGAGTAATTGGTTGACTTTTCCTACTACTAAATAGTCATCTGGTAAAGTTTTTACTTTGATGTTAAACATTTTGATTTCTTTATCTTGGTAAAGAGTATTTGCGAAATCAATCACTTGTTTACCTAATGAATTATTTGAAACCACTTCTTCATAAAAATATAGCTTTGTTTCCTTATTTAATAACTCTTTAACTAAATCTTTATCGAATGGTTTAATCCATAAAGCATTAATAAGTCCAATTTTTGTGTTTTTAATATAATTAAAAATTTTATCACAATTTGGACCATACGTAATAATATATTTATTATTTTCACTTTCTTTAATTATTTCCCATTTTGTTTCTTTAATATCATTTGTTAAATTTATTGAAACAGCATCTTTTGGATATCTAATTACATAAGGAGCTGGATGATTGAGCGCATATTCAAGCATTTTAACAGCTTGATTAGTATTATATGGTGCTAAAATCTTTAAATTAGGAATTGTACTAAGATATGCGATATCGTAAATACCTTGATGAGTTGGGCCATCACCATCAACAATGCCAGCTCTATCAACACAGATAATGCCATGAGCGCTGTTTCTTGCAAAATCATGGATTAACTCATCATAAGCACGCTGTAAGAAAGTTGAATAAATAAAGGTAACTGGAATTACTCCTGCATCGGCCATAGCGGTTGCCATCACAATTGCATTTTCTTCGGCGATACCAACATCAATAAAATCATCTAAACTTGTATTTTGATATAATTCTAAGCCACTCCCATAAGCCATTCCCGGGGTAATTACTTTTATTTTATGCGGGTATTCCTTGCTATATTTGCTTAAATATGAGGCTAAACATTCCCCAAAGTTTAAGTTTTCATCCTTTTTCACCTTTTGCATTCCACTATCAATGTCAAACGCTGGTGTACTATGCCAAACTCCCGTTTTATCTTCTTCAGCAAATTTATAACCTTTTCCTTTTTTGGTTTTAATATGTAATATTACTGAATTAGATGATTTTTTAGCATATTCAAGGTATTCAATTAATTCTTTTAAATTATGCCCATCAATTACTCCTAAATACTTAAGACCCATTCCTGATAAAAAATTATTTTTGTAAGCCATAGACTTCATTAACATTTTTACGGACTTAGGAGTAATTTTTCTTAACAATTTAAAATGTCCTCTAACTCTAATCTTATTAAAGGTTTTTGCAAGGCCACCAACGTTTTTGGATATTCCCATTTCATTATCGTTTAAAATGATTATCATCTTTTGGTTTGGTTTAGAACCAAGATAGTTAATTGCTTCCATCGCAAGTCCATTAACAATCGAGGCATCACCAATGACTACAACCGCATCATCAAAAAGATTGGGATTATTTTCTTTTACAGCTAAATAACCTAAAGCAGCAGAAATACAAGTTGAACTGTGTCCGGCCTCAAATATGTCATGCTTACTTTCAGTTTTAGAAGTAAAACCACTAAGCCCGGCAAATTGACGAAGTTTATCGAAATCATCTGCACGTCCTGTTAAAAGTTTATGGACATATGCTTGATGAGATACATCATAGAAAATTAAATCTTTTGGACTATTAAAAACATAATGGAGGGCAATTGTAAGTTCTACTACCCCCAAGTTAGAGGCTAAGTGCCCACCAGTTTTGCTTATGGTTTCAATCAAAGTTTTACGAATAGAACCGGCAAGTTCTTCTAGTTCTTTAATATTCATTTGTTTTAAACTTTCAATTGAATATGTCACGTTATCACCTCATATTAATTATACGATTGTTTTTCAATTTTTATATTATAATCGTTAAAATTTTTCTACATTTCCATCTACGGATTTAGTAACTACTACGTTTTTAGCTTCTTCTAGTCTTTTTTTACATTCTAGGCTAAGGGTCATTCCCTTTTTATATGCTTCGACCGATTCTTCTAAAGAAAGTTTTCCACTTTCTAAACTATTTACAACTTCTTGTAATTCCTTTAGTAGTTCTTCAAATGTTTTATTTTCCATCAAAATTTCCTCCATTTATTACTTTTATTATTTGTGTTTCAATGGTACCATCATGCATCAAGACTTCAAGATTTGTTGAATTTTTAGTCTCAGTGGCGGACTTTAAGATTTTACCATCTTGTTTTATGATTGCATATCCTTTTTCCATAACATTAAATGGATTTAACAAAATGCTTTTTTCAATTAATTTATCTAATTTCTGTTCATAATTATTAATATTTGATAATAAAAGCTTAGGTGCTAAGCGTTCAGATACTTTTTCTAGACTATTATGTTTATTAACTAAAGTATTATTAATACCTAGCATTAAGCGTTCTTGATAATTGTTTAAACTATTTTCCCAATTATTTACAATTTTTTCAGGACTAAATAATCTTATTTTTTCATCCAAAATATAGTATTTTCCCGCAATTGTATCAACTAGTTCACTAAATTTCTTTAAAGCATGGGTATTTAGGAGATGATCATACTCGTTATATGAAACGATTAATTTATGTTTAACACTAGCTCTTAATCTACTCATCTTATCATATATGGTACTTAAAACTTCTAGTTTGTCTTTAGAAAGACGCATTGCGGCGCCAGTTGGCGTTGGAGCTCGGTATGAGGCCACAAAATCACAAATAGTATAATCACCTTCATGGCCAACAGCGGATACTGTTGGGATCTTTGAACTAGCAAGAAGTCTAGCAAGAGTCTCATCATTGAAGCAAGATAAGTCTTCAAAGCTTCCACCACCACGGCCAATTATAATTACATCTGCCCAATCATCATCATACACTTCTCTTAAGGCTCTAACTAAATCACGTGGAGCATCAACTCCTTGAACTAAAGCAGGATATAGTCTAATTTCAGCAAGTCCCATTCTCCTGTTAAAGGTAGAAATAATATCATGAATCGCCTCACCTGTAGGAGCTGTAATTACAGCTACCTTTTCTGGATATTCAGGTAATGGCAATTTTCTACTTTCATCAAATAAGCCTTCTTTTTGAAGTTTATCTTTTAATTCTAAATATTGCTGGTATAAAAGACCTATTCCCTCTTGAGCCATCTTTTTAACAATTATTGCATATGTACCTTTTTTTTGATAAACTTGAATTTGACCAACAACTTGAACACTCATACCATCACGCGGTTCAAATTTTAATGTTAAATTATCAGGATAAAAGAACATTGCACTAATCTCTGATTTTTCATCCTTTAAAGAAAAGTAACAATGTCTTCCCGAATATTTGAAATTAGAAATTTCGCCTTTTAGGTATACTTCTTTTAAATTATTGTCAATTTCAAATTTATACGAAATATACCGATTTAGGGCGGTAACACTAATATACTTTATTTCATTATTCATATATTTTACCTGCAATAGCATCCATTACTCTATTATTAAACTTCACTTGTTTTTCATCAGCTACTGCTGTATACTCCTTAGTAATTTCTAAATATTCGTTAATGATGACTTGCTTAGGGGCATCGTTCATTAACATTTCACCAGTACTAACCACAAGGATTGCACGATCAACATATGATAAACGATCAATCGTCCATCCCGTAAGACTGCTTATAATTGTTGATTTAATTTGTTCATAGTTTTTGATAGTTATATCTAAGAGTTTTTCCATAAACTCATAGTCTACTTCAACTTTATATTCTTCATCGAGAATTAAATCAAATACTTCTTGTTTGGTTTCATTTACAATTTCTTCTAAAATTTCTTCATTTAAATGTTGGTTCATATCTAAATTATATAACACCATAACAGTTAAAATTCTTGCGTTATGTCTTTTCATGCCTATTCCTCTATTCTATTTCAATTATAAATGGTAGCATTGGAATCATATCTTCATTAAAAATATTAATATTTTCTAAATTTTCAACTTGACCAAATTCGATTGAAATTAAACTCTTATTATAATAATTTGTTACTTTAACTATTCCGCCATTTTCATCAGTAATTTCAGTCTCATATGATAAATCAAAAATTAAGTAATTCCCATCTACTTCTGGCACAATGTCTAAAGTAATTAATCCAAGTTCTTCATCTTGATATTTAACAACAAGATAGTTTATTGTTTCAGAATCTATAACATTAATATTTTTAACATTGTCAAATTCAATTTTGATTTGATCAACAATATCATCTTCATTTATGTCTAAAATTAGATTCGCATAACTTGATACTCGTTTACTACCTGTAATTACTTCAACAGTTCTTGAAGCAACACTATCAACATCTACATCTATTATTTTATCATTTTCTTTAACATACAAATCAAAAGTTGGAATGATTTCCACAAATCGATAGTAGTTAGCCGCAATATTTTGGATATATCTTAGTCTATTAGTGTATTTATCATAATTTGATGGAGTTTGAAGTAATACCATTTTATCTGTATTAAAGTAACTACACCATTTTTGAATGATAGAAGTTAACATCTGGAAATAGATTTTTTCATATTGCTTATTATTGAATAATTCAGCTTGTTTTTCACCTTGATTCCAGATGATTCCACTAAGACTAAGTCCTTTTAGATGTTTTAATTCTTTTTCAAATAAATAACATGCATCACCATAATTAGGATTCTCATTATATTTACCTAAATTTTGTAAATAATTATAGATTGAACCAATTGAACTTGCGGCATCAAGTGGCAACCATTCTTCAATTAATGTTGAATGTTCATCACCAACGATTATTCCGATTGGAGCTTTGAGCTTTTTTTGAAGTAATCTTGCAAATTCTAAGTCGAAACTGCTAACATTTGTTAATTTTTCATTATTTGTTAACCAGTGTGAATTAGATGACACTTCATAGAAAGATATTTCATCTAATGAATTATACTTTTCATCTTCAGAAAGCTCAATTGGGTAATTAATAAAACCATCGCCAGCTACAAGCCATAAATAGCCAAAACGAATGTTTGTATATTCATAAACATAGGTGCTATGAGCATCACGTATTCTTATTTTATAATTATCATCAGTTGGCCTAGGTGTGTCAAAAGTAATACTCCAACTTAAGTTTTTTTCATTTACGGTAGTTTCATATGCGTCAACTGTTTTATTATTTTTGGAAATTAATTCCAAATGGATTACTACATTAGCATCAGACTCTCCACTAACGGTTAGTTTACTATTACCTTCATAAACAGCATTACTATCTAAATAGCTATTTACAGTAAAAGGTTTAGTTGGTATTTCGCCTTTATCTTTAACTTCATCGTTACAACCAACAAGAATAACAGTTAAAATAATTGTTGCTAGGATAAACATTACCTTTTTCATATGCCACCTCAATATCTATATTGTTATAATTCTACCATACTTTTAATTTTTTTTCAACAACTAGGTATTTTTATTTCACTACTGCAAGCGATTTATAATTAATTTAACTAATTCTTGAAATTTAGTTTCTTTATCCAAACATTTCATGTATAAAGTTAATTGATTAATTGCTCGATCATAGTTTTGTTCGAAATAATCAATTTTAAAATAACTATCATTTTCCAAGTAATCAGTTAAAAAACGAATTGAGCACTCTAAAATAATAGTTTCTACCGCATCAAACAAACTATTAAGTTCTGCTTGATTTAGCACATTATGCATTTTACTTAAATACCCAACAGTTAAAGCCACAAACTTCGAACTATCAAGATCAACCTTTGACAAATCTTTTTCGGTTTCATGGACTGTTGAAGATGTTGTCCTAATCGCATCCGCATAATCAAATAAAACAGTGCCCGGCATAACCGTGTCTAAATCAACTAATGCCAGTGCCTTTTTAGTGTTTTTATCAAACATAATATTGCTTAGTTTTGTGTCATTATGAGCAATTCGTATAGGAATTATTCCTTTATCTATTTTGTGCTGAATAAAACTAATTTTGTCTCTTTGGCTTATCAAATAATAATAAATTTTTGAACTTTTTTGCTTACGTATATTAGTACTATCAAGGGTTTGAAATACTTCTTCTAACCGGTCTAACCGAAGAGGAGTATTGTGAAAATCTCTAATTGTTTCATTTAAATTAGTCGTATCACAAGTAGCTAGGATACTTTGAAATTCACCAATTGCTTTTCCAACTTCTAAATTAATTTGATAACTTTTATCATTTACGTTTTCCATTGTATTTAAAAAATTATACATCCTATAATAACTATTATCACTTTTATCATAATAAATGTTTTTTAAATCCTTTGTATATACAATTGATAAAGTCGGAATATTTTTTTCTTTCAACTGACGTGTGATTAATTCAATATTATTCATTACTTTTAAAGGATTTTTAAAAACATAATTATTAATACGTTGTAAAATATACTTGTGTTTTGTAGTTTCAACTAAATAAGTTTTATTTACTAATCCATTCGCATAGTTTTTAACAACTAAAGGACTTCCTTCTAAATTAAATTTGCTTGCAATTTCTAACATTTTATCATCCTTATCTATACTTATGTATATGCCTAAACACGCAAAAATGTGAAAAAAACTTGATATAGTACTTATATCAAGTACTATTTATCAAGTTTATCAGGTTCTTCATCTAAATCAGGTCTAAACATCTCTAGGTCTCGGTAAAAATAATCCGTAAGAATGTTGTCTTTATCAATTAACGAGATGCGGGGATACTTTAATTCCACTGGTTTATCGACCTTATATTTAGAAAATTCTTTATCTAAATTACATTTGTGATTCATATGTCACCTCACAAATATAGTTTTCTCATCTTTTTTAATTTTATAATTATTTTAAAAGCCAATCTTTACCTTTTAAAGTTTCTGGTTCAAAACGTGATAAATCATTATAATCTTGTTGTCTTAAAGCTTCAAATATCGCTACAGCCGCAACGTTACTTACATTTAATGATCTAATTTTATCATTTATGGGAAGTCTAATACAATCATCTAAATGTTCTCTTAAAATTTCTTTAGGAATTCCGGTCGACTCTTTACCAATAATAAAATAGTATCTTTCATTTGGATCATTTAATTTTAATTCATGAGGAGTTTTCATTCCATATCTAGTAAAATAATACATTTTACCAGTATTTTTACTTAAAAAATCTTCCCAATTTTCATAAACCATAAAATGAACATTTGGAAGGTAATTTACCGCTGCCCTAATCATATGTTTATCATCAATCTTAAATCCAAGTGGTTTAATTAAATGTAATAAAGTATCAGTACCTGCACAAGTACGCATAATGTTACCAGTATTTTGGGGTATTTCTGGTTCATACAAAACAATGTGATTATGATAATTTTTAATAATTTCTTCCATTATATTTCTTGTATAATATAAACATATAATATAGTTTATAAGTTTATATTAAATCCTTTCTTTATTTTTTTATATATGCATAATAAATTATGTTATAATTTAACTGTACTGTGGATTTGTTCCTGTTATTCTACAGCTTCGACTGTTTAAGGAGACTCTCACCACAGTTTTTATTTTATTGTCAATAGTTAGTTAACACTTTGATGTTTTATAGGCAAGGATACATTGTAAAAACTGCATGGATCATACCCAGTACAACAAATTTATTAACAAGGAGGTACAATAAATGTACTTAATCGGAATTGACATTTCCAAATTCAAACATGACTGTTTCATCGCTACTGAAACGGGCCAAGTTGTAAAAAGTTCTTTTTCTTTTGATAATAACCAACAAGGATTCAGTGAACTATTAAATGTATTATTATCATTAGATCATTCTCAAGAAATAAGAATTGGTCTTGAAGCCACAGGCCATTATGGCACCAATTTAAAACTATTTCTTCATGAACATAATTTTTCATTTATGGAATTTAATCCGATTCTAAGTGACCGATTCCGCCAAGTTTCTACACTTAGAAAAACTAAAAATGATAAAATTGATGCTAAATTAATTTCTCAAATGCTTTTATCCTTTGACTACAAGCCCAATTCATTATTATCATATCACATTTCAAAATTAAAATCACTTACAAGGTTCAGAAAAAGATTGGTTAAAGATTGTACTATCTATAAAGAACGTTTAATTAACATTTTAGATTTAGTTTTTCCTGAATTTTCTAACTATTTTGCTCAAGTTTGGGGTAAAGTATCGTTATATATTCTTAAGAACTATCCAACTATTCATGATATAGCTAATATTAATGTTGAAAGTGTTTTGCCTACTATTAAATCCCTTTCTAGAGGCCATTATTCAATGCCAAAATTAATTAAATTAATTGAAGCTGCTAAAGTATCAATTGGATGTAAAAATGATTCTCATACTTTAGAACTTAAATTAACTATTAATTTAATTGAACAAATGAATTGTGCTGTTGAAAATGTTGAAAGCGAAATAACTAACATTATGAATCAATATAATTTCAAAACCGCTACTATTCCTGGCATTGGAATCATTAGTGCTGCTTCTATTGTTTCGGAGTTTAATGG